>JAQGHW010000088.1 GCA_028291505.1 Rhodopila sp.
CTCAAGCGTCGCGACAGGCAGGTAATGCTCACCGAGGATATGCCTGAGTGGCTTGTTGAACGGATTGCCGCGACCGAGATGGACCCGAAATTCGCGCACCTGGACGAAGGTGTGTGAGTGCCGCTGCCTGAACTGACTCCAGGTCTGGTGGTGCGCTATGAATATATATGGGCTCGCCGGGCCGAGGAGGCAGAAACCGCCGACAAGGACCACCCCGCATGTGTCGTCGCAACTTTTCGACGGACCGGCGGCGCTGAGGATTTTGTCATTTATCTGCCTGTTTCGCACACCCCGCCTTCCCGGGATCAAGAGGGCATCGAACTGTCTGACCGAGCCAAATCCAGGGCGGGTCTGGATGCTCGGCGGCAATGGATTTTGGTGTCCGAATGCAACATCGACGTATGGCCGCTCGACGTTCGGCAGGTGCCGGGTCGGCCGGGATGTTTCCACTACGGTCATCTGCCGCCGGCGATCTTCAAACAGATACGCGACCGGTTCGTCATGCGGTATCGTGCGAAGCGCGTGAAACAGGTGGGACGATCACCGTCCTGACGTTCTTAGCGGTCCAGCGTGCGGCAGTACCATTATAAGCTGGACAGTCAGGGATCGCGCCAGGGGTTGATCAGACGGATACCCAGAGCCTCGAAATCCGGTATGTTTCGCGTTGCGAGGACCAGATCATACCGTTCGCTTGTCGCCGCGAAGAAGGCGTCCATCGCGGCGACTGGCCGCCCGGCAGCGCGTCCTCGGGCCATGACACGGCCCCAACAATCGCCGGTCTTTGCGTCGATCGGAAGAATCCGGTCCTCGAAACGAAGCGGCACGTCATCCGTCAACCATGCGTTCAACCGGTCGCGCCGAACGCCTTGGGGCAGACGTTCTATGCCGTAACGTATCGCCGCAATCGTGATGGCGCTGATGAAGATCCGGTCCTCATCGGCTTCGGAAAGCCAGGTTACGATCCCGGCGTTGGGTCGCGGTTTCGTCCACTCGGACACGATGTTCGTGTCGAGCAGGAAATTCACAAGTCGATCTCACGCGGCCCGTCCTTCGCACGGGAAAGATCCAGATCCGACCCGGGCAGTGGAGATTCAGCAAAGAAGGTCGCCAGGTTGCCCTTCCGCCGCGTCTTTCGTTCCCACTCCTGAACCGACACCACGACAACCGCACTATGACCGTGCTTCGTCACGGTTTGCGGGCCGATCTTTTGCGCCTTGTCGACGACCTCGCTGAATTTCGCCTTTGCTTCGGCTACCGTCCAAGTCCCGTTGTCCATTGGCCGTCATCTCGTATGATCACGATAGTCATATTGGTCATTTTTGGCGGTGGTCACAAGGAAATTCGACGCTTGCCCAGTGGCGAGCGCGTGATCAGCCGAGCGACGAAATCAAATCCGGCAGCGCGAGCAGCGAACCGACGACGGCATCGGGCGTGAATCCCAGTGCCTCCGGCTGCGTCCGTAAGGCGCGGAACGTCGTTGCGGGTCCGATCGGGCCGCCGCCTGCCAGTTCCTGGCGCAGTGCGGCCGGGGTGACGCGCTCGATACGGGCCACCTTGAAGCCGAAGCTTTTGGCACCGGCGACGTCGAAGCCGTTGGAAGAGACGAAGGCGACCGCCTCGGGTTCGACGCCAAGGCGTTCCTGCACCAGTTCATAGGTCCGCGGGTCGGGCTTGTAGGCGCGCTTCGCATCGACGCTGATCACCGCTTCAAGGTAGCGATCCAGGCCACTGTTGCGGACCAGCGCGTCGAGCATGTCGGGGCTGCCGTTCGACAGGATCGCCAGCCGGTAATCCCCGAGCAGGCCAAGCGCCTGTTCGGTTTCGGGGTACGGGGACAGCGTGTTGTAGGCATCGACGATACGGTCCAACAGCGTCGCATCCGCTTGCAGCCCGATTGTGCTCAACGTGTAGTTCAGAGAGTCTCGGGTGACGGCGCGGAAGTCCTCATAGCGACCCATGAGCGAGCGCAGCCATGAGTATTCGAGCTGCTTTTGCCGCCAGACCTGCGTGATGTATTCGCCATGGCCGGGGAAGGCCGCCTCGGTGGCGCTGGCGACCGACTGCACGTCGTAGAGTGTCCCATAGGCGTCGAATACGATGGCCTTGATCGTCATTCCGCCGCTCCCGCCAGCCTGGCTGGTATCGCCCCGCTAGCCCTGCCGCTCGAACCGCGCCCGGTCTGCCGGCAGCAGCCGCACCTTCATGTGGACGGCCGCTTCCTCGTCATGCCGCTCGACCACTTCACCGTGCTGATACAGCCACGCCATCCGAGCGCCATCGTGCGGCGGGATGGCGTAGTCGGCGACCTCCATGCCCTGGGCGATGCGCAGATCGATCGCGGCCTTCAGTGCCTCCAGACCTTCGCCGGTCATGGCCGAGACCGCGATGGCGCCCTCACGCAGGGGCACTTCCGCCACGCCGCCCAGCAGGTCGGCTTTGTTCAGCACCTCGATCGTGCGATCGGGCCAGGCTGAGTCCAAGGTGCCGTCGGCCACCATGTCGTCCAGCACTTTGATGACGTCGCCACGCTGAGGGATCGTTTCCGGATGCGCCGCATCCCGCACGTGCAGGATCACGTCGGCCTCGGACACTTCCTCCAGCGTCGCTCGGAATGCCTCGACCAGTTCGTGGGGAAGCTGACTGATGAACCCGACGGTGTCGGACAGGATCACCCGCCGGCCAGAAGGCAGCTGCAGCCCGCGCATCGTGGGATCCAGCGTCGCGAACAACTGGTCTTTCGCGGTGACCTCGGCGCCGGTCAGGGCATTGAACAGGGTGGACTTTCCGGCATTCGTGTAGCCGACCAGCGCGATTACCGGGAACGGCACGCGGCGCCTGGCCGAACGGTGCAGGCCGCGCGTGCGGCGCACCTGGTCGAGGTCCTTGCGCAGCCGGACAAGGCGGTCGTCGATCAACCGGCGGTCAGCCTCGATCTGGGTTTCACCCGGACCACCCAGGAAGCCGAAGCCGCCACGCTGACGCTCAAGATGGGTCCAGGACCGGACCAGCCTGGATCGCTGGTACGCCAGATGGGCGAGTTCGACCTGGAGCGTGCCCTCCCTCGTCGCGGCGCGCTCACCGAAAATGTCCAGGATCAGCCCGGTGCGGTCGATGACCTTGCAGCCCCAGGCGCGTTCCAGGTTGCGCTGCTGCACCGGAGAAAGGGCGGCATCGACGATCACCACCTCGACGTGGTTGTAACTGATCGACTGGCCCTGCGTTGAAACCTGGCCCTCACCGAACAGCGTCGAGGGGCGGCGCATGCGAAGCGGCAGGATTGCGGTGTGGACGACAACCAGGCCGATGGACGCGGCCAGACCCACCGCCTCGGCCAGCCGCGCTTCCGCCGCGCGCGGTTGTTCGGCCGCGGAGACGTCACGACCCTGGCGCTCCCACGGCAGGATGACGGCCGCACGGGTCGGCGCACCTGATCGCTGTCCGTTGGGACCGGGTGCATCCGGAGCCTCGAACAAGCCGTTTGGCATGTTCGGGTCTTCGCCGTTCGGCGGATCAACCATGTCGGGCGACCCAGGTTTGGAAGACCGGGCGATCAGTCGTTCCCGGTCACGCCGGTCAGTTCTCGGGCTGGCGCGGCAGCGGCACCCTCGACCTTGGTGGCATCGAACAGCTGGATCGGTGCACCCGGCATAACGGTACTGATGGCGTGCTTATACACGAGCTGGGTATGCCCATCCCGGCGCAGCAGAACGGAAAAATTGTCAAACCAGGTGATAATCCCCTGTAGCTTGACACCGTTCACAAGGAAAACCGTTACCGGCGTTTTACTTTTCCGCACATGATTCAGGAACACATCCTGAACATTCTGCGATTTCTCGTTGGCCACGGCCACAATCCTTCTTTTCTTGTGTGGGAGTTTCGGGAAAAACAACTTACCCGGCGGTTCGTGGCACGGCCGTCGGGTCTCAGCACTCTAACAGTCCACTCTTCTCACGCAAGCTCACGTAATCGTGCGCGAAGTTCAAGGGCCGATTGGAAATGGATATGGGGGGCCGCCCGTTCAACTCCCCCATCATGATCGGCGTTGCCAACCAGCACCGCCGTCACGCCGGCGGCCCGAGCGGCCTGCATGTCTAGCGCCGTGTCGCCCATATACCACACGGAGGGATCGGGCGGACGACCGAGCTGTGACAAGGCGAGGTGGATGGGCGCGGGGTCGGGCTTGTCGATGGCGGCGTCACCGGCACCGATGACCGAACCGAAGAACCGGCTCCAGCCCAGATGGGTGACCTCGCGCCGGAGAAAGCTGCCGGCCTTGTTGGAAACCACGCCTTGCGGCCACGCGATCCCTGCTTCGAGCACCTCCGGCACGCCGGGCATGGGACTGACGAGATCCAGGTGCCGATCGGTCAGGGTCTGGTAGAAGATGTCGCGGGCATGTTCCCACTTGTCGCCGAACATGACCGGAAAACTCTCCCGCAGGGAGACGCGGACGCGGTTGCGGGTATCGTCCACGGTCCACAGCGCGTGGCCAAACGCGGAGAACGCCGCGTTCAGCGCGGCCGTGATGCCGGCCCAACCGTCGACCAGGGTATTGTCCCAGTCATACAGGAGCACGGACGGGCGGTGGTTGGTCATCAGGCGTTGTTGTTCGCTTCGGGCGCCGTGCGCGGC
>JAQGHW010000089.1 GCA_028291505.1 Rhodopila sp.
CTGGCTCGCCTGGCCGACGATGTCGTTATCGTTGTCACCTGGCGCAAGGCAACCCGGGATTCGGTAGCCGCTGCACTAAAGGTCATGAATCGCAACGGCATCGAAGCCACCGGCGTCGTTCTTTCACAGGTCGATCTTCGAAAATACGCTCGCGGCAGGTCCGCAGATGCGCATCTTGTCAGGTCGTATGGCGACTATCACGCGGCTGCCCGCATGACATCGTCTTGAGGTGGACTCCTTGGTGCACATGCCCTCAACCGCTCCATCCTCCGTAGCCTCAGTGCCGCTTATGCCGATCAAGGCAAGAATGTCTGCGTTACGGGCACGTTTCGGCGGCGGCGGCCATCTCGGCTCTGTGGTACGGGTCATGCTGTTCCGGGCAATGACCCTTGTCGTTAATCTTACTACCGGCGTTCTGGCTGCGAAATATCTTGGGCCTGATGGGCGCGGCGAACTTGCGGCCCTGTTGGTCGGCCCGCAATTTGTCGGCGCGGTGGCGATGTTCGGACTGCCGATGGCCTATATCTACAATTCGAAGGCTGACCCGGAAAGTCGGAGTATTTACCTGGGATGCGCGCTCTTCCTTGGTCTTCCACTGGCTCTGGCCGCTGTGGCCATGAGCTATGCGATCATGCCTTTCTGGCTGGCGGGTCACACTGAAGCCACACTTCGAACCGCTCGCCTCCTGCTGTTTTTCGTGCCAATCACCGTTGGGATCCCGCTGCTAACCGCCGTTCTGGATGCTGTTGGCAGGTTTGGTCTGTCGAGCAGCATACAGTATCTACAGCCTGTCGGTGCCCTCATCGGCCTGGCCGGAATAGCCAGCTTCGGGCAGTTGACTGCCACGACGGCCGCTGTGGCCTACATCATGCCAACTGTGCTGACCTGCCTTTGCGCCGCTTGGCAAGCCGCACGGTTCGTCCGCCCCGCTTTCAGCCTAGCAGCGTCGTTCCGGAACAAAATGCTGAGCTATGGACTGGGCCATTACGGCGTCGAGGTGTTCGGATCGTTGTCGTCTTATATCGATCAGATCGTCGTCGTGTATCTTCTTCCACCCGCGGCGGTTGGTGCTTACGTTGTAGCACTGAGCCTCTCGCGCGTCCTGGGTGTCATGCAGGACGCCATCTGGAGTGTCCTGTTCCCGAACATCGCGGGACGGGGAATAACAGAAGTGGTACGCTCCGTAACGATCGTTGTCCAGATCGGCGTTATCGTCGCGGCAGCGGCCGCCCTGGTGTTCGGGCTGCTCGGACCCTATGCCATCGACTGGCTCTATGGGCAGGCGTTCACCAGCGCGGCAGCGCCTTTCCGCATTCTGTTGGCGGCCGCCGTGGTTTCCAGCGCGGCCCGCTTGTTCGGCCATATGTTCAGCGCCACCGGCCGTCCGGGCATCGTGACACTGATCGAGGCATTGGGCGTCGGCGCTCTGGTTGCCGCCATGGTGTTGCTGATACCGACGTTCGGGGCTTCGGGAGCCGCTGCGGCCGTCCTGGCGGGAGCGACGGTGCGGCTAATATGCGTTCTTGCCTTTATGAGACTGGTCCTGCGAATGCCGCTTCCACGCCTTATTCCGAGCGGGGCGGATCTACGATGGGCGAGGAACCGTTGACCCCAGAATTCACCCTGCCTCCCGGGCCAGAGGCTCACTTCGCCGTCGGTGTTCTGGTTGCCACCAGCCGACGACCTCGCGATTTGGAGCGTTGCCTGCGGGCGCTCGCGCGGCAGGAACGGCCGGCCGATGACGTGCTGGTCGTCGTTCGGGACATCGATGACGCGACCCACCGTTTCCTCGATAAATTTGATGCGGTCGAGCTCGGGTTGTCGGTGCGGAAAATCACCGTGGCGGCACCCGGGGTCGTAGCCGCCCGAAATGCTGGGCTCGCCGCATGCCGGACCGACATCCTGGCTATCATCGATGATGACACTGCGCCCCACCCGGACTGGATCGTCAGGGTCATCGACCATTTCGCCAGAGATCAGACACTCGGCGGCCTGGGGGGGCGCGACCGATGCCACGACGGCGAACGCTTCGACGACCGGCAGGAGCCGGTTGTCGGCCGCATCCGCTGGCACGGCCGCCTGGTTGGCAATCATCACCTGGGGTTTGGTTCGGTCCGGGATGTCGACTACCTAAAGGGTGCGAATATGACCTTTCGCACAGTGGCCCTGGTGGGCAAGCGCTTCGATGAACGTCTGCGCGGCGATGGCGCAGGGCCGCATGAGGATATGGCATTCTCGATCGCCGTTCGGCGGGGCGGCTGGCGGCTGGCCTACGATCCTATGGTTTTGGTCGACCACTATGCTGCGAAGCGTGACGAGCCGCGGCACTATGTGTCGGTCGGCAGGATAGGCAACACCACTGAGTTCTCGAACCACGCGTTCAACATTGTTGTTGCAGTCTGGGAAGATCTTTCGGCACCACGACGAATGGCGTTCGTGATCTGGTACCTGCTGATCGGGACGCGGACTTGCCCGGGCGTGGCCCAGGCACTGCGTTTTACGCCCAAACTTGGTCGCGGTTCCTGGATGCGTTTTGTGATCGCCCAGCGCGGCCTCTTTGCCGCGTATCGGATGTTGGGCATGCTGGGGGGCGGGGCCGAGCGGTCAGCGCCGATGTTTTCGATGCCGGGCGCCACGGATTCAGAGGGTGCCAGATGAGAATCGGCATCGTCACACCGCGCCTGAACCGTAGGGAAGGTCAAGGCAGGGTCAACATGGAGATCGCGACAGAGGCTATCCGACGCGGTCATGACGTCGTTGTTTATACCGAAGACGCTGAATTTCTTACACACGACCCGAATCGTTTCCAGCCCGTACTGTCGCCGCCGCCAGCCTGGTTGCCGACCCGCTTCGTGCGCGATCAATTGTTGGCATTGCGCACCCTGAGCCAACTCCGCGATGAGAAGAGCCGCTGCGATGTGCTGCTGGCCAACGGATTTGTCACCTGGGCGCGGTGCGACGTGAATGCCGTGCATTTCGTGCACAGCGCCTGGGTTCGGTCGGCCTATCATCCCTGGCAGTTGAAGCGCGATCTGCGCTCGCTCTATGCCAAGAGCTACAACAGTTTGAATGCCGCTCTCGAGAAGCGGGCGTTGCGTCGCTCCGCGCGGATCGTGGCCGTTTCTGACAGCGTGCGGCGGGATCTTATCAGCATCGGTGTGCCCGCGGATCGGATCAATGTGATTACGAACGGTGTCGATGCCGAAGAATTTCAACCCGGTCCATCGGAGCGAGAGCGCTTCGGATTACCCTTGGGCGTGCCGATCGCACTGTTTGCCGGCGATTTACGAACTCCGCGCAAGAACCTCGATACGGTGTTGCGCGCACTGCCCATGGTTCCTCGTCTGCATCTGGCCGTCGCAGGACATCATCGAGGCACGCCGTACCCGGACCTCGCGCAATCGCTGGGCGTAGCCCATCGGGTGCACTTTATTGGCTTCCAGCGTGACATGCCGAATTTGATCCGCTGCGCCGACCTGTTCGTCTTTCCCTCCCGCTATGAGGCCTGTTCGTTGGTCCTTTTGGAGGCACTGGCGAGCGGGGTTCCGGTGGTAACGGCTCGCAGCGCGGGCGGGTCCGAACTACTCGAGCCTGATGTAGGTGTCATCCTTGAAGACAGCGAGGATCACACCACGCTGGCGGCGACACTGCGCGAGCTGGTGGAGGACACCGAAGGAAGGCGAGCGATGGCCCGGCTCGCACGTGCCCTCGCCAAACGCCACACCTGGCAGGCCATGGCCGGCCGATACATCGATTTGCTGGAAGACGCGTCGGCGAAGGGCCGCATGAGCGGCCTCGGAAAGAGAGGGCTTCGCCCGTGACGGTCGCGAATCGGTCAGGCTTGCCCATTGCGCGGCCGACTTTTGTGTCGGCCGGTGCTGCCACGACATCTACAGACGACGTCGCTGAGCGTCACGTTGTCTTCCAGGCCATCCTGCAGATGCTGCTCGTCGTTGCGATCGGCATCGGTGCTTCGTTGATGGCCCATAGCGGCCTGGGCACGCCCGCCCGCCTGTTATTCTTCGCCGGGGGCCTTGGGGCTGCCGGCTACTATGTTCGCCGTTCACCGTGGCTGTATCTGACCGTTTGCTTTTGGTTCTGGACGCTGGCCCCGTGCTTTCGCAGGGTGGTGGACTATTATGCGGGCTTCGATCCGACAAGCATCATGCTCGCAACCCCCAGCTTCATGACGCTTTTCACGTTGAACGCCGTATTGAACAGCAGCTCACTCCTGGCCCGTAGAAGTGGTCGGATTGGACTGCTGCTAGCTGTTCCGATCTGTTATGGATTATTTGTCAATTTCGTATTGGGCGACGTCCTGCCGGGTGCCGTTGCAGCGGCAGACTGGCTTGTCCCTCTGCTCTACTATTTTTATTTCCTTACCCTGTCCGACCGTATAGCGGAAGCGGAGGAACACTTTCGGATCTTCCTCACTCTTAACCTGGCCTTTATCGTCATCTATGGCTTGAACCAATATTTCGCACCGACAGACTGGGACATCGCGTGGATTCGTGATTCCGGTCTCGTCGAACTCGGGGGCCCGCTGCCATTTACCGTGCGCCTGTTCAGCACGCTCAACATGCCGGGACCGCTCGCAATCTGGGTCAGTACCGTTTTGCTGCTGGCCCTGCACTTCAGGACGAAGTTGATGCTTCTTGTGCTGCCTGCAGCAGGCATCCTGCTGCTGCTCACCTTGGTCAGGAGCGTGCTTGGAACGACCGCCGTGGGCCTGATCGCCGCCATATTGTTCGGGCGGCCCAAGGTATTCGTGAGCGTGGTGAAGTCCGTTACGCTGTTAACCCTCGTCATGGGGGGTATCGGCGCCATTGTCCTTGTGACCGACCCCGACCTGAGCGATCGCATCGAAGCCCGGTTCGGTACGCTTAACAGACTGGATTACGATGTCAGCGCCGAAGCCCGTCGCGCCACGTACGCGGCCGCGCCCGGCGAGCTGGATGACCATCCATTCGGCACCGGTATCGCGACGTTGGGACGGGGCGCTGTTGTTGCGGGCCGAGGCCAGGTTGTTATCGATGCCGGGCCAGTGGCGATATACCTCGCTCTGGGTTGGATCGGCGGCACGACCTACCTCATCGGCATCATTCTGGTTACGTTGCAAACGATCTCGGGGGCGCGAGCATCCGGCTCGCCGGCGGCCCTCGCCTTGGCGGCCGCCACGATCGCGAACCTGAGCATGCTGGCCTTCGACAATGCGATGGGCGTGCAAGCGGCCATATTGTGGACTTGCGCCGGGTACGCCAATGCCATGGCGGACGGGTTTCGCGAGCCAATCGACGAGAACGCCGCGTATGACGTCCCTGCCCTCGGCGAAACGGAATTTCTCTCTGCGGCCGGTCCGGATTCAAGCCAGGGAATTGCCCGATGACACAAATCCTGTCGCGGCGGGACGCAATTATGATTGCCACCTGCTCTCTGGCTGTGGCCCGAGCGTGCACAGCCGTGGCGGATAGCGCCGTGCCGGACGCTTCAACCGAAGCGGTCCCTTACGAGGAACCGGATGCGCTGGCTAAACTACCCTTCGGAACACGATCGCATTGGCTTCAGCCCTGGCGCATCTGCAACACTGTCGCAGCGCCCGTCCTGGCCCGTGGAGTTGGCGCGGTGTTCGAAAATGTCGAGCTTCCCACGATTCCTCAAGCGATCGAGACGCTTTCAGAAAACGGACTGCGCACGGTCCGGATCGAGATTGGTTGGGGCGAAGTCGACTACGAAACGGAAAGTCAATTCCGCAATGAGGACAGCATCAGGCGCGTGCTTTTGGCCTGCCGCCGAACGGACGTGCGACCGCTGATCCTACTTAACGCCCACCATGCCCGTCCCGCCCCTGCCAAGCTCGGCGAAGCCCATCTTGCCGAACCCGTCACGCTCGGCGAGCGATCAGTGGTTGTTGAGCCAACTGCGGACATCGTTCCTGGGCGAACCGGTATCAGCAATCTTACCGATAAGGTCATGGCCGAAGTCATGGTAACGCGGGTAGAGGGTCCGCGCCTTTATCTGTCCAAGCCTATGCCGGTCACGCTGCCTGCCGGGCACAAGCTGCAACTTGCGACACTGAGATATGAGCCGTTTTCGAAGCCTGGAACACCGCGCAACGAGGCGACTTTGGCTGGTTGGTTACGCTATGTCGATCTTGTCGCGGATCTCGCCGGCACGATCCTTCGCTCCTTTGACCCTTCGGACCGCGGGTTCGACCTTGAAATCTGGAACGAACTGACCTTCGGTTCAAAATTCCTGTCGCTCGGCAATTACTATGATCCGCTGCCGGAGGAGGCGAGGAGCGCGGAGGGCGCGATATGGGGCGATCTGGCTTGGCGGACTGCGGCTCACGCCGCGGCAGACAGCGGCCGCCGCTACCAGGGCGTTGTGATTACGAACGGATTCGCCAATACGATCCCCTGGATCGCATCATCCCAGCAACACGCGCGGATTTCGGCGATCAGCAAGCACCCCTACCCGCCGGTGGTGTCATTTCCGAAAGATGCGCAAAAGCAAAACACGGCGCTTGGACCGGATGGGCAGCCGACGGATTTCGAACCGAGTTATGCCGCCTACTTCCCGGAGTTCAGGGCGACCGCAATTCAAACCGAAACGCTTCTGCGCGACATCGCCCCGGGCCCGAACAGCATCTACGGCCTGGCACATGGCCGGATGGCCCGCTCCATCGACGGTAAGCCCACTCCGGTCGACGTATGGCTGACAGAGATGGGGGCCAGCCCGCGAGAATTGGGCGTGACCGACCGCCGAGCGGCCGATCGGCTTAAAGTCAAGTTTTGCCTGCGCAGTGCACTGTTCTTTTTCGGCATCGGTGCCACACGCGTGTACCTGTTCAACGCGATCGGCGATCCGGGCGGCCATGCACTCATCGATGCCGCCACGCCCACCGTGTCCACACCACCATTGCAGGCCTTGGCACGCGGACTCGCAATGATTTGCGGGCCGGAGCAGGCCAGCGATCTGAATGCGCCACTTCGACCCCTCTATTTCCAGGTGTATCCGACCAGTGACGACACCAATCCGATCTTTACAGGCGGGGGCAATCCGATGATGCCACCTCTGATCGGCTCTGATTGCCTAGTTCTGATACCGTTTCAATCCGCTGCCGGGCGCTGGGCGATCGTCTATTACGTGATGACACGTGACATCCGAACGGATCGCCCCCCTGAACAACTACGCATCGTGGTCGCCGGTGTGGACGGCAACGCCGTCGAGGTCCAGACATTCGATCCCGAGACAAATCGGCCGGCACGATTTGCGGTTCAGCACCGAGAAAC
>JAQGHW010000105.1 GCA_028291505.1 Rhodopila sp.
GCCGGGTTGTCCACCAGCACCTTCTGCCGCACCCCGGCATCCGGCACCCACGCGGAGAACTGATCCAGGAGCACCCCGGCCTCCGGCGCCGGGTTCATCTGGGAGTGCGGCCAGTCCGTTCCCCAGACACACCGGCGCCGCAGCCACCAGCGCCTTCACATTCGCCTCCACATCGGCGAACGGCGCCCCAGTCGACGAAGCCCGATAGCTGCAAACCTTCATCCAGGCCCGCCCGCTGTCCATCAACCGCAGCAGCGCCCGGAACTGCGGATGCTGAACGCCCAGCCCCGCCTTGACGCCACCGCAATGATCGATCACCACCTCGACCGGCAGTCGAGCCAATAACCCGCCGATCTCCAGCATCTTCGCGCCATCGGCATAGATCTGGATGTGCCAGCCCAGCGGAGCCACCCGCCGCGCCAAAGCCTCCAACTGATCCTCCGGCGTGCCATTGCCGGAGACCATGTTGAACCTGACCCCGCGGATCCCCTGGTCGTGCAGACGCCGAAGCGCCCCGTCATCGAAACTGTCGTCGATCACCGCCACGCCCCGCGCGCGGTGCAGCCCGAACTGCCGGATCGCATCCAGCGTGACCGCATTGTCCGTGCCGTAGATGCTGGCCTGCACCACGACCATCCGCTGAATGCCGACCGTCTCGGCGAGTTCGAGATACGCGGGCACCAGAGCCTCGGGAGGCGTGTAGGTCCGGCCAGCGCTCATCGGATACCGGTCGAACGGACCGAAGATATGGAAATGGCAGTCGCAGCTCAGCGCGGGTGCAAGCTGCTTCGGTGGGCGCGTTTTCATCAGTTTCCTCCGGTCTCCGAACCAGCCGCCACTGTAACCTCGGCTTCGGGGCTGACCAATGCCGGTGGCGGCCGCACGCCGAAGATCGCCCAGATCGCCAGGCCATAGGCCAGCGTCGATACGAGAAATGGTGCACCCGGCAGGAACACCGGCGCCGCCGGTCCGGTGAATGCCGAAAACACCCAACTGGCGACCAATGGAGAGACAATCGCCGTCAACCCCTGCACCGAGGACAACGCCCCCTGCATCTCGCCCTGGTGGTCCGCGTCCGCTGATGCCGAAACCAGGCCCTGGATCGCCGGACTGGTGATCGCCCCGACCGACTGCATCACGATGCCCAACACCACCATCCAGCCGTACGGCGCTAATCCGATGCAAAGGTACGCGCACGCCACGATGCATCCGCCGACCATCGCTGCTCGGCGTTCCCCTAACGCTGGCACGATGCGGCGCACCAGCAATCCTTGCACCACTGCCGATCCCAGTCCGGCGACCGCCAGCACAAGACCATTCTCTCGCGTGTCCCAGCCGAACCTGGCCTGGTTGGCCAGCACGAACGTGCTCTGCAGCGCCCCCAGCGCGAACCAGATGCAGCCCCAGGCGATCGCCAGACGCGCCAGATCGGGGTTCGCCATCACCACCCGCAGCGAGCCCACCGGATTGGCGTGCCGCCAGTTGAACGCACGCCGCCGACTAGGTGGCAGGCTTTCAGGCAGCACGAACAGGCCATACAGCACGTTGCAGCCGGCCAGTCCCGCGGCCACGAAGAACGGCAGGCGGAGGCCGTAGGCGCCGAGCACGCCGCCGAATGCCGGGCCGGCGATGAAGCCTATCCCGAACATGGCCCCAACCAGGCCGAACTGGCCGGCTCGTTTCTGCGGCGGCGTCACATCGGCGATGTAGGCTGTCGCGGTGGCCGCATTTGCCGCTGTCGCCCCCGCGATCAGCCGCCCCAGGAACAGCCATGTCAGCGACGGCGCCCAGGCCAGCAGCAGATAGTTGGCGCAGATCCCGCTGAGCGACAGCAGCAGCACGGGACGCCGTCCGAACCGGTCGCTCAGGCCGCCGAGCACCGGGGCGCAGACGAATTGCATCAGCGCGAAGGCGGTGAGCAACAATCCCACCCACATCGACGCAGCGGAAATCGTCATGCCGGACAGCTTAAGCACCAGCGACGGCACGATCGGCACGACCAGGCCGAAGCCAAGCGCATCGATCACCAGCGTGACCAGAATGAACCGGACCGACGCCGCATGACCGCTCTTGGGGCGGTCGCTCCCGGTGTTGGGGCGGTCGCTCATTGTATCGGCCGATAGGCGACCCGCCAGATGGTGCCGTTGCCGTCTTCGCTGACCAGCAAAGACCCGTCATGCATCATCGTCAGCCCGACCGGCCGCGCCCAGACCGCCTGGTCCGAGGCGACGAAGCCGGTCAAAAAATCCTCATAAACCCCTGTGGGATGCCCGTCCTTGAAGCGCAGCCGCACGACCTTGTAGCCGGTGCGCAGCGAGCGGTTCCATGACCCGTGCAGCGCGACGAACGCGTCGCCGCGATACTCGGGCGGGAACTGAGTGCCGTCATAGAATGCGATCCCGAGCGGGGCGGAGTGCGCCTGGATCAGCACGTCCGGCGCAGTCACACGGCTGGCCAGATCGGCACGCGCCCCGCCCATCCGAGGATCGGGGTGGTTGCCGATGTAGAACCACGGCCAGCCGTAGAAGGCGCCCGGCCCGACCTGCGTCGCGTAGTCCGGCGGCAGGTTGTCGCCCAGGCCGTCGCGCTCGTTCACCACACACCACAGCGCGCCGCTGTTCGGCTGGATCGCTTCGGCCGAACAGTTGCGCAGACCGGTGGCGAAGATGTGCGGGGTGCCCCCGTCCGGCGTGTATTGCAACACGTCGGCCCGGTCGACGTCGTCACCCCAGGCGGCACCGAGCGGCAGGTTGGCGGGCGGTTGTCCAGTCAGATCCTGATTGAGATTGCCGGCTGAACCGACCGCGACAAACATGCTTGCGCCATCGCGGGAAAACACGACGTCGCGGGTCCAATGCCCGCCGTCGGGCAGCTTGCGCACGACAACCTGTGCCGGTCCCCGGGCCCGCAGGTCACCGGCCTCGTATGGAAAACGGACAACCCGATCGCCCTCGCCGACGTAGACGAATTGGGGAGATGGTCCGGGCGGCCAGAAGGCGATGCCGAATGGCAGATTCACGTCGGATGCAAAGGTCGTCATCGAGACGGGTCTGGCCACACCGTCAGCGGTGCGGAGGACGCGGATTCGGTCCGACCCCACCTCGGCGACGAAAATGTCGCCGTTAGGCGCGGTGCGCATCGTCCGCGGCTGCTCCAGGCCGGTGGCGAACGGCGCGACCTCGAACCCGGGCGGCACATGCGGCGCGGCCCCGGCCGGGCGAACGATCACGGACGGCATCTCGGCAGCGGATCGGCTGGCGAACGGGGCCGGCAGGGCGTCCGGGGTGATTTGACGGGCAACGCCGGGAGCATCGCCGCGCCAGTCGCCGAACGCTGCCTGGCCGATGCGGATCGGGTTGGCCGACGGTTCGGCCGTGGCGACGGTGGCGACGGCGATCAGCGAGACGGCGAGCATGGTCTTCATTGGGGTAGATGTGCACCCAGACGGCCGGTTGCCAAGTCAGGTGCAGCATGGCAATGCATCGCAAGCGGCGTTCGTAGAAAGAAAATTCCAAAAACAAGCTGTGGGAGGTTACATTTTCGTTTCAAGTTGCCCCACCTTGCCAGCATGGAAGATTTTTGCGTTTTATGCGCCAACCTGACGCCCGCGCCGGTCATCGCGGCGGCCCACCCCAAGGGAAGAGGAATATCGCCATGGCATCCGCTCACAAGCCGCTCGTTTTCGACCGCCCCCTGCGCGGCCGCATCTACGACAGCATTGCCGAGACGATCGGCAACACCCCGCTGGTGCGCATCCCAAAAATCCTCGCCGAGGAGGGAATAACCGCCGACGTCGTGCTGAAGCTGGAGTTCTTCAATCCGATCTCCAGCGTGAAGGACCGCATCGGCGTCAACATGATCCTGGCGCTGGAGGAAGAGGGCAAGCTGAAGCCGGGCGGAACGATCATCGAGCCGACATCCGGCAATACCGGCATCGGCCTGGCATTCGTCGCGGCGGCGCGCGGCTACAAGCTGATCCTGACAATGCCCGAAAGCGTATCCATCGAACGGCGCAAGATGCTGGCGTTTCTGGGCGCGGACCTTGAACTGACGCCGCGGGAAAAGGGCATGAACGGCGCCGTCGCCCGCGCCAGAGAACTGCTGGAAGCCAACCCCGGCGCGGTCAGTCCGAACCAGTTCGCCAACCCGTCGAACCCGGCGATCCACGTGAAAACCACCGCGGAGGAAATCTGGTACGACACCGCGGGCGAGGTCGATGCGATCATCTCCGGCATCGGCACGGGCGGCACGCTGACGGGCTTGGCGCAGGCACTGAAGCCGCGCCGGCCCGGGCTGAAAATGTTCGCCGTGGAACCGGCGGCCAGCGCGGTGCTATCCGGCGGTTCGCCCGGCCCGCATCCGATCCAGGGTATCGGCGCCGGCTTCGTGCCGCAGGTCCTGAACGTTGAAGCGATCGACGAGGTGATCCAGGTTTCCAATGAGGAAACCCTCACCATGGCCCGCCGGCTGGCTCGGACCGAAGGAATTCCGGGGGGTATCTCCTCCGGCGCGGCGCTGGCAGCGGCGCTGAAGGTGGCGAAACGACCGGAGTTCGCCGGCAAGCGGATCGTGGTGATCATCCCGTCGTTCGCGGAACGTTACATCACGACAGTACTGTTCGAGGGGTTGTAAAGGCATTGTCGTTGTTGCACCGTTATGGCCGAGACACGCTCGGCCATAACGGCTGGACCATCAAGCCATCCCCCGATCAGCTGCCGATCTTCCCCGCGTATTTCTCCAGCACCGCCCAGGCCTCGGCACCGTACTTGTCCTTCCACTTGTCATAGAACCCGGCCTTGATCAGCACCTGACGGAAAGCCTCCGGGTCGGGGTCGTTGAACACCACCCCCTGCTTCTCCAGCAGCGCATGCATGGTGCCGTCTGAATTCGCGTAGTCCGCGCGTTGATCCTCGGCCGAACCATTGAAGTTTTTGGCGATCACGGTCTTCACGTCCGCCGGCAGGCCGCGCCAGTTGCGTCCGTTGCCCAGCATCAGGAAGCCGTCCCACATATGGCGGGTCATCGAAACGTATTTCTGGACTTCGTACAACTTCGCCGTTTCGATGTTGACCAGCGGATTTTCCTGGCCCTCGACGATCTTCGTCTGCAGCGCAGAGTAGACCTCGCTGAAGTTGATGCTGGCGGGGGCCGCACCAAACGCCTGGAACATGCTGGTCCACAGGGGGCTGACAGGCACGCGGATCTTGTAGCCTTGCAGGTCCTCCGGCGTGCGAATCGGATGAGTGCTGCTGCTGATCTGGCGGAACCCGTTGTCCCAGATCTTGTCGAACGCATACAGGCCTGCCTTGTCGACCGAGGCCCGGATCAGCGCCCCAAGATCGCCATCCACCGCGGCCCAGACCTGCTTGTACCCCGGGAAGGCATACCCGATCCCGTAAATCGAAGTCAGCGGCGTGAAGGTCGACAGGATCAGGCCCGACAGCGTCATGAACTCCAGCGCGCCGGAGCGGAGCTGCGAAAGCATGTCGGTGTCACCGCCCAACTGGTTATTCGGAAACACCGAGATTTTCACCCGGCCATTGGTTTCATTCAGGATGCGCTCGACCGCTTCCTGCTGGCGGATCGTGCTGGGATGCGTCATGGGATTGTCATTTCCCATCTTCATCTCGAATTCCGGGGTATCGCCGCGGGCGCGCATCAGCCCGGGAAGCGGCAGGGCCACGGCGGCTGAAACGAGTAGCAGTCGTCGCGAAATCTGGTGAGTCATAATGTCGTCCTCCATCCGCCGGGTCTTGTCGCGCCCGGGCGGGGGAAACCTGTCGGCCGCCGCACGGACGGTCAAGAGGCAGTGACCACTGGAAGCTATAACCAGGCCGCCGGATATGTTAGGCACGTCGCCGAAACACGCGAAAACGGGGTGGGATGAACGACCAGTTTACCGTGTGGCACCACGACAGGATCGGGTCCACCAATGACGAAGCTCGCCGCATGGCCGCTGAAGGCGCACCGCATGGCACGGTGATCCACGCCGATGAGCAGATCTCGGGGCGCGGCCGTCTGGCCCACACCTGGTTCAGCCCGCCCGGTAACCTGTACTTGTCGATCCTGCTGCGCACCGGCCAACCCGTCGCCCGCACTGCCGAACTGAGCTTCCTGGCCGCCCTGGCCGTGGCCGACACCGTGGAGGCTCTGCTGCCGCGGCAGACCCGCGCAATGCTGAAATGGCCCAACGACGTGCTGGTAAGTGGCGCCAAGATCGCCGGTATCCTGTTGGAGCAGTTGGACGATGCGACCATCGTAGGCATCGGGCTGAACGTCCTGGAAGCACCGTCGAACACCGCCTACAAGACCACGACCATTGTTGCCAACGGCGGCATCGCTTCGGTTGACAGCGCCCGCGATATCCTGCTCGACCGGATCGGTGGCCATCTTTTGGTCTGGCACACTGACGGATTCGAACCGATACGCGCGCAGTGGCTCAACCGGTCGTATCCGATAGGCGCCGCGATCCGCGCGAATTCGTCGGGCAATCCGGTTGCCGGACACTTCGCCGGGCTGGATCTGGACGGCGCCCTGCTGCTGGATACACCGCTCGGGCGCCAGCGGATCGTGGCCGGAGACGTGGTGCCAGTCGGACGGTAGCCGCCGCATTTGACCCTGCCGACCACCGGTGGGAACATGCGTGCGGAACGTCCGTCACAAGAGCGCAGACCAAATGGATCACACCACGCCGCCTCCGTCCGCCAGTTGGCAGGCGGAGTTGGATGAACTCGCCGAACGCAAGCGGATCGCTCGCCAGATGGGCGGTCCGGAACGGGTCGCCCGGCAGCATGCCGGCGGTCGGCTGACGGTCCGCGAACGGATCGATCAGTGCCTCGATAGCGGGTCGTTCCAGGAGGTCGGCTCCATCGCCGGCAAAGCGACCTATGACGATACCGGGACCGTCATGATCGACTTCGTGCCGGCGAACGGGGTATTCGGCCGCGGGTTGGTGGCCGGTCGTCCGGTCGTGATCTATGGCGACGATTTCACCGTGCGCGGCGGATCGGCTGACGCCTCGATCAAGAACAAATATTTGGTCCCCGAACAGATGGCCGGGGAATTTCGCCTGCCGCTGATCCGCATTATCGAAGGCTCCGGCGGTGGCGGTTCAGTGAAAACCATCGAGACCCGGGGCCACGCCAATCTGCCCGGTGGTGTCGGCGAAGGGTCCGGATTATGGCTGTGCGCGCAGAACATGGGCCGGGTCCCGGTGGTAGCGCTTGGATTGGGGTCCGTCGCCGGCCTGGGGGCCGCCCGCCTGGCCGCCAGTCATTACTCGATCATGGTCAAGGATACCTCCGCCGTTTTCGTCGCTGGCCCGCCAGTGGTGGAACGATTAGGTGAGACCCGGACCAAGCAGGAACTCGGAGGGCATCGAATTCAGGTCGCCGCCGGTACCGTGGACGACGCTGTGGATACCGAGCAGGAAGCGTTCGAACGCGCGCGCCGGTTCTTGTCCTACCTGCCGGCGTCCGTCTGGGATCTTCCGCCACGGCAACGAACCTGGGACGACCCGAAGCGCCGCGATGAACATCTGATCTCCATCGTGCCCAAGGATCGGCGCAAGGCCTACAGCATGCGCAAGATCATCGCGTCCGTGGTCGACAAGGACAGCTTTTTCGAAATGGGGAAGCATTTCGGGCGCGCCATCATCACCGGCTTCGCACGGCTGGACGGCTGGCCCGTCGCGATCCTGGCCGGCGACCCGCTTTACGGCGGCGGAGCCTGGGGCGCCGCCGCGTCACGGAAAATCACCCGCTTCGTCGATCTGGCGCAAACCTTCCATCTGCCCATGGTGCATCTGGTGGATTGTTTCGGGTTTGCCGTCGGGCTGGAGGCGGAATCCACCGCCACGATGCGCCACGCCGTCACCGCCGTCAGCGCCATCCATCAGTCCACCATCCCATGGTGCGCGATCATTATCCGCAATGTGTTCGGTGTCGGCGGCGCCGCGCATGTGCCACACACGCAGCCAATCCGTTACGCTTGGCCATCGGGAAACTGGGGATCCCTGCCATTGGAAGGCGGCGTCGAGGCCGCCTACCGCGCCGAGATCGCCGCCGCTGACGATCCGGATGCCAAATTGCAAGAGATCTCCGACCGGCTGGAACGGATGCGCTCCCCGTTCCGTTCGGCGGAGGCGTTCATCATCGAGGAGATCATCGACCCTCGGGATACGCGGCCGCTGCTCTGCGAGTTCGCCAACCTGGCGGCGCCGCTGCGGACGCCTGGACAATCCACGTTCACGATGCGGCCATAGAGCATGCCACTATCCCGGTTCCGTGTGTTGCAGATCGGATCCGGCATCGCGCTGGATTACTGCGGCAAATTGTTCTCCGACTTCGGCGCCGACGTGGTGAAGCTGGAACCAGCCGGCGGTGACCCGATGCGGTCGTTTCCGCCTGTCCTGGCAGGCGGCCAAAGCGGACTGTTCGCGTGGCTGAACACGAACAAGCGCAGCGTGACGGACACGCCGGAGACCCGGGGCGCGTTGCTGCCCGGGGCGGATCTGCTGCTGGATGGAAGCCGACTGCAAAGTGCGGAGGCACCGCCGTTGAGCGTGTCACGGTCGGGCCGCCCAGACTTATCGACCACCACCATCTCCTGGTTTGGAGACTCCGGCCCATACGCGGATTTCGCCGCCACGGAAGCCACCATACGCGCGCTCGGCGGACTCGTTGCGTTGACCGGCCGAGCCCAGGGGCCCCCAACGCTGGCGACTGATTGCCAATCCGGCATCGTCGCCGGCCTTGCCGCCTTCATCGCCTCGGCCGCCGGCCTGTACGACCGAGCATCCGGAACCCGCCAGTTTTCGGTCAGTATCCACGAAACCGCGGTCAACATTGCGGAGTATGAAGCCGCCGTCGCCTGGGACGCGGGCGCGTCCCGCAAACGGCCCGGGGTCAACCGTTTCGGTCGCAACTATCCCGTCGGCATCTACGCAACGAAGCACGGCCTGATCGGCGTCACCATCGTCACACCCGCCCAATGGCGCGGCATCTGCGCCATGCTGGGGATGCCCGATCTCGCCAAGAACCCCCGCTACGCGGTGAACACCGACCGCCTGAAACATGCCCACGAGATCGATGCGCAGTTCCAACCGGTATGGGAAACCCGCACTGCCCCCGAATGGTTCGAACTGGCACTGGAATACAAGCTGCCGATGGCGGTCGTTCCCACGATGACCGAACTGCTGGAACAGCACGTCCACCGCGCGCGCGGCGCATTCGTTCCTGTCAGCATCGGCGACAAGACGTTCGAGGCCCCCGTCCTGCCGCAACACCTGGCACTGACGCCACCGCGCGCGGGTGGCACCGCTCCGCTGGCCGGCGAGAACCTGGCCACCTGGCTCGTTGCGACATCAGACCACCACGTCGGTCCTGCACCATCCGCGACCTTGCCGCTGCGAGGCATGCGCATCGTCGACCTTACAATGGGTTGGGCTGGCCCGACCGCCGCGCGCCACCTCGGCGATCTTGGTGCAGAGATCATCAAGGTCGAAGCGTGCCAATATCCGGATTGGTGGCGCGGAACCGACCTGCGCGCATCCTTCATCGCCGAACAGAAGTACGAAAAAATCCCCTGGTTCCAGCTTATGAACCGCAACAAGCTGGACGTGACGCTCGACCTGACACAACCCGCGGGCGTGGCGTTACTGAAACGCCTCGTCGCCGAGGCCGATGCCGTGATCGAGAACTACTCCGCGGAGGTCCTGAGCAAACTCGGTCTCGACTACAGCGTGCTGCAGCACGTCAAGCCAGGACTGGTGATGCTGTCGATGCCCGCCTTCGGATCGAACAACGCCTGGAGCGCCTGTCGCGGTTACGGTTCGACCTTGGAACAAGCGTCCGGCCTGCCCACCATCACCGGCTTCCCCGACGATCCGCCCACCATGAACCAGACCGCCTATGGCGACCCCATCGGCGGGTTCAACGCCGCCGCGGCGATGATGATTGCTCTGTTGCATAAGCAAACGACCGGGCAAGGCCAGAACATCGACTTGTCGCAGGTGGAGTGCATGCTGCCGCTCGTCGCGCCCGCGTTGATCGAGCAATCCGCGACCGGCCGCACACCACCACGTATCGGCAACCGCCATCCGTTGCATGTCCCGCAAGGTTGCTTCCGCTGCGCTGGCGACGACGCCTGGATCGCCGTTTCGATCACCAGCGACACCATGTGGCAGGCGCTTTGCAAGTTGCTTGACCGCACCGACCTGGCCGATCTGACGGCATTCCAGCGCCGTGACCAGCAGGACGCGCTGGAATCCCTGATTGGTGCCTGGACCGCCTGTTGCAGGCCCGACGAAGCCATGATCACGCTGCAGGCCCAGGGAGTCGCCGCCGGCGTCGTGCGCACGCCGCTTGCGCTGGTCGACGACCCACATCTGCTCGCCCGAGGTTTCTGGCACCGCGTCGACCGCCCCTTTATCGGGATGCACTGGCAATCTTCCGCCGCCTTCCGTGAAGGCCCGGACGCCTATGCCGTTCGCCGTGTGGCGCCGACCCTCGGGCAGGACAACGACGCCATCCTGGGCGGGCGCCTCGGCCTGAGCCGCGAAGAGATCGACCACCTGACCATAGCCGGCGTGATAGGGACGGTCCCGAAACCACGACGCGCCCAAAGTGACCAATGAGCACGACCATGCAACGAACCGAGAGCCGGTCCCTGGCCCTGATCTGCGCCGCACACCTGACCAGTCACTTCTACTACCTTGTCCTGATCCCGCTCTTCCCCATGTTGAGGGCGCGCCTCGGCCTTGGCTTCGTCGAGCTTGGCTTCGCCATCACCCTGTTCAACATCGTCGGCGGCCTGGTGCAGACACCCATGGGCTATGCCGTCGACCGTTTCGGTGCCCGCCGCGTTCTGGTCGCCGGCCTGGTCCTTGGCGGCGGTGCCTACATCTCTATCGGCCTGTTTCCGGTCTACCCCTGGATTCTTTGCGCGATGGCACTGCTCGGCGTCGCGAACGCCGTGTATCATCCAGCGGATTACGCCATTCTGGGTGCGGTGATCGAGCCAAGCCGGCTGGGCAGGGCGTTTTCAATCCACACCTTTGCCGGCTTCATCGGCAGCGCCATCGCACCGATCGTGATGCTGCTCGGTGCCCAGGCCTTCGGCTTCCAGGCCGCGATCATCGCCGCCGGCGCTTTGGGTCTCGTGGTTGCCGCCCCACTGGCATCGGCCGCCTGGCTGGATCATCACGCCGCTTCACGCACGCCGGTCGGGGCCACCGTGCACATTCCAATGCGGCAGTTACTGACACCCACCGTCCTCGGGCTGGTCGTGTTCTTCGCCCTGCTCAGCCTGAGCAGTGGCGCACTGACCAACTATTCGGCGGTCGCACTCGTTACAATCTATCGGATTTCGCTGTCGTCGGCGAACCTGGCCCTGTCGGCGTTCCTGTTCGCGTCCGCCATCGGAGTTCTGGCGGGCGGCGTGGTCGCCGATCGGACCCACCGGCACAGCGATGTCGCGGCGTTCGGTTTCGGCGGCGCCGCGGTG
Source organism: Rhodopila sp. (assembly GCA_028291505.1). Taxonomy (GTDB): domain Bacteria; phylum Pseudomonadota; class Alphaproteobacteria; order Acetobacterales; family Acetobacteraceae; genus Rhodopila. The sequence goes on from JAQGHW010000105.1 coordinate 11,506, forward strand.
CTGATCCTGCTGGTCGGAACGGTCAACCTGGGAACTATCCTGCTGGTCATGGCGATGGGGATGGCGGGGTTCCTGTCAGGCATGATCTCGCCATCGCGCGACATGCTGGTCCGCGCAGCATCACCACCGGGCGCATTCGGACGGGTATTCGGCATCGTGACGACCGGCTTTAACATCGGCGGCACGGTTGGCCCATTGATCGGCGGCTGGATCATGGACCACAATCTGCCGCGCTGGGTGTTCTTCTCGTCGGTGATGTTCATGGCGTTGACGTCGGTCATGGCGCTGGCCAGCGAACGGCGGTCGCGGCGGCGCTCTTTGCTGGCGCTTTCATAGGGGTGGTGGGTATGGGGTGCCTGAAGCTGACGCCGACACAAAGGCCTGGTTCGTGGCTTGGCTGCAGGGCTTTTCCGCTCACGTGCGTGCCGTCGACTACGCGTCCGCCCGACCGTTGTTCCATCCGGAAATATTGGCGTTCGGCACGCACCAGGACGTGTTGCCAAGCCTGGAAGTCTGGGTGAATACGCAGTGGGACAATGTGTGGCCGAAGACGGACGATTTCCGCTTCACCATCCCGGAGACGCGTGTTCTGGTTTCAGATGACGGTAGCCTGGCAGTCGTTGTCGCGCCTTGGACCAGCACAGGGTTCAGCCTCGACGGAACCGCGTTTGATCGCCCCGGCCGAGCAACGATTGTGTTCCACAGATCGCCCACCGGCTGGCTCGGCGTTCATTCCCATTTATCACTGAATCGAGGCGTCCCCCAGGCCAGTCACGGAAATCGCCCGGTCAAAGCGCGTTGACCGGGCTATCCGCCCGTTACTTGCCGCCGGTCGTCTGCCCGCCCTGCTGCTGCTGAACCGTTCCCGCGGCCGAACTGGCCTGGCTGCTGGTCGAGCCCGGTACTACGGTCTGGCCCGTCGCCCCGGGCGTCGTCGGGTTCATGGCCGAACCACCATAGTTGCTGGTCGTCGTGCGGTGGGAACCGGCATCGCCCGTGCTCATGCCGGAGCCGGATTTGCTGTCGGCGGTGCCAGGCGATGCGGTCGCCGAATTATTGCTGCCGAGGTTGCCGGCAGGATTTTGCTGCGCCACAGCAGTGGCCATGGGGGCTGCCATCAGACTAGCCGCCAGCAAGAATGAGCGTGATTTCAGGAACATATCTACGTCCTTCCAAACGGGCCGCGGGGAAATCCCAGACGGCCATAGAAGGACAACGCCCCAAGCACGTTTCTGTTCCGTATTCCGCGGTGCGGCATCACGCAGAATCAACCGCATGTAAAATCGCCATCGGAAAATCAGCAAGCAGCGATTGAAGCTGTATTACTGACGTAGCACTGGCGTTGGACAGGAGCGAGCGAAACTGAACCCCGCGCAACTGCTCCGGCAACGATATTGCGCTGTCACGCAACTGGTTTGGATCGAACACGATGCTATCCGCCATGCGAAGCAGCCCATGAACCAGCCGGGGAACGACGACGATCATCACCGACCCGCCGAGACTGCGTGTGAAGGCGACCATCCGTTCACCGAGTGCACCCTGCACAGGTAGCGGGCTGTAGTCGCCGCGGGTGAACAGGTCTGGCACCTGGCGGCGAAATCCGAGCACTTTGTGAATAACCGCCTGTTTGATCCGCCCGTCGCGCCAGGACGTCTGGCATTCCGCCGGTTCGGCATTGCTGGCAAGGGCAGCCCGGCGCGCGAGGTAATCGACCGGCCGGCGGTTATCCGGGTCAACCAGGCTGAAATCCCAGAATTCGGTTCCCTGGAAGAAGTCGGGCATTCCCGGAACGGTCATCTTCAACACTGCCTGTGCCAGTCCGTTCACTGCGCCCGCGGGTGCGATCAGATCGATGAATGATCGGGCAATGGGCAGAAATTCCCCATCAGGCGCGAACAGCCTGAACAGGAAATCCCTGGCAGTGGTCTCGTACAACGCATTGGGGGCGATCCAGTCGGTGCGCATTTTCGCTTCGCGCAACGCCTTTTCCTGCCAAGCGGCCAGCCGCTCGGCGAATGCTCGGCATCCTGCTGCGTCCGACGTGTCCAGGTCCAACGGCCAGCCGCCAACAATCATCTGGTACAGCATGATCTCGTCGCCCGCATCGGGCCGCTTCGCCTCGATCGCCCGGCATTGTGCCAAGAAAGCGGCCCAGTCGTCGGGGACCTCGCTGATCACCGCGAGACGCGCGCGCAGGTCCTCGCCTCGCTTGTGGTCATGCGTGGCTGTCGCCAGCATCGCATCAGGGAATGACGCTAGCCGATCCGCGCAGGCACGATGGAAATCCGCCACCGACCCGCCCAGGCTCCCAGCATCGAACCCGACGTCATTGCGTGAAAGCAACCGCCCGTATCGGTA
>JAQGHW010000130.1 GCA_028291505.1 Rhodopila sp.
GATAATGACTATCATCGGAAATAAAACTCCTATTTTATTGCAATCCGTGCTGAAAGAAATTCATGAATGAATCGCGGTGTATATTCCTCAGCCTGGATGGCAAACAGCTCCCGCGCCAAGGTGGGGACGTCCCCATCCGCCTGAAGCCGATCGAGCAGTGGAATCAGATGGGCCCGTCCTTCGGCGGCAGTCAGGCCGAACTCGGCGGCGTGGCCGCGGATGGCGTTGGCAAGCTGGGTGCGATTACGGATCAGCCGGTCACGTGCGCCGGATGCCTGGCCGCCTTCAAACTCCGTACTGTTCCTAACCGACCGATCCAAAGAAGCGGGATGCGAACGCAGACATTGAGTGTTTGAATACAATCGATGGAGCAGATCCGTATGCGGGAGCAGACGCGTTGGAAATCTTGTGGCTGTCGCCAGGACCAATCATGCGACCGGTGAGCTGTGCAACGGGGTGTGGTATAGATCGTTGGTCGACATGAATCACCAGCCACCTGCGGGGAGGAGGCTGGTTCGGACCCCCCGCGACCGCTGGGGCTGAAGCCACCCAAGACGCTTCCTTTCGGACGATCTCATTCAGACAGCCGCTTGTGCAACCCGGTATAAAGCCTGTGACCTTAAGACCGGTTGGACCATCTTTGTCCAAAAGTTCGTAGAAGGCGGGGTTCGGATCGCTTGGCTTGGATCCCGCACAGCCTGCCAGACCCGCTAATATACAGGACAGCAAAAAAGCCTCGCGAAGCCGCTTTCGCGGACGGGCTCGACTTGATGACGTGGTACGCGCCGAGGGCGGCAGTCCATCGCTATGCCGGGTGATAAAGTTTCTCATGGTTACAGGACTCCCGTTACGTTGGAGATAAGGACGAACTACTCAATTCGCTGACGCCAGACGTTGAGCGGCGGATGTGACGTCGTTGCGATTCCACCACCCTCCTCCGAGCGCGGTAAACAGCGCCGCCGTGTCGCTCAGCCTGCGGGCCTGCGCCTGGACAAGTGCGCTGCGAGAGGTCTGGTAGAGCTGCTCCGCGGCCAGGACCGAAAGATATGACCCGCCGCCGAGCTTGAGTTCCGCACGGGCTATCTCGACACTCCGCGCAGCGACGCGCTCCGAAGTGACCGCGGCCTCCAGCGCATTCGCGTCCGACTGCAACGCAACCAGCACATCGGCGACGTTCTGGAACGCGGTGATCAGCGTCGAACGATATTGCGCTACCGACACGTCGAACTGGGCTTCGACAGCGCGCTGACGGTGCCGCAACGTGCCGCCGTCGAAGATCGGTTGCACCAGGCCCGCTGCCAGATTGAAGAACTGGTTGTACGGGGTAAAGGCGTTCGTGATGCTGTTCGGCGAAGTACCCAGCGAAGCCGTGAGTGACATCTGTGGCAGCCGATTGGCGATTGCGACGCCGACCTGTGCACTGGCGGCGTGCATACTTGCCGCCGCCGCGCGAATATCGGGTCGCTGCTCAACCAGTCTCGACGAGACACTCACGGGTAAGTCCTGCGGCAAATGAAGCGAAGCAAGATCGAAATCCTGGGCGACTGGGTCGTTCGGAAATCCACCCGCCAAGGCGGCCAGCAAGTGCCGCTGCTGTGCCAGCTGGCTCTGTAACGGGATCAGGACTTGCTGGGCTTGCGCCAGCACCGCCTCCTGCGCCAGCAGGTCGGCTTGCGCCATCTCGCCCGTGCTATACTGGCGCCGCATGATGTCGCGGATTTCCGTGTCCGCCTTGATCGTGTCCTGCTGTGCTCCGATCAGGTCGTGCAGCAACGCTTCCTGCACCGCGGCCGCGACGACGTTCGCCGTCAGCGACAGGTAGGTCGCCTCCAACTGAAACCGCTGGTTCTCCGCCTGAGCGGCGAGAGATTCGACCGCCCTGCGATTGAGGCCGAACACGTCCGGCGTATATGCAATCGAGAGCTGCGCCGTGAACAGCGAGTAATAGGGATTGCCCGACGCGGAAACCGGCGAGAGCGCCCGGGTCGGTGTCAGATTTCGGGCATCCGACACACCTGCTGTGACGGTCGGATAAAAGGCACCCTGCTGCGCGAGGACGTTTTCATGCGCCCCGCGCAGCGTTGCCTGTGCAGCCGTAATCGTCGGGTTGGCATTCAGCGCCTTTTCGATCAGCTCGTTCAGCGGCTGCGACCGGAACGCCGCCCACCATTGGCCAGGCATGTCCATGTCCTGGACGAACCGCTGCGCCTCACCCTGTTGGATGGAGGAGGCGGTGGTCTGACTGGCGACCGGCCCATAACCCGCCCCTTTCGGTGCTGCGGGGCTAACAAAGTCGGGTCCGACCGCGCAGCCGCACAGCGAGCCCGCGATAACAAGGGCTGCATAGCCCATGACGGTGTTCATGCTGAAGGTCCTCATTCTGCGGCACTCAGGACACGCGACGCGGGTTGCCGCGCTGCCGCTGCTGCGCGGCCTCTGAACCAGGGATAGATCGCGGGCAGCACCAGCAAGGTCAGCAAGGTCGCCGTCACCAGCCCCCCGATGACGACTGTCGCGAGCGGCCGCTGCACCTCCGCTCCGGCGCTGGTCGAGACCGCCATCGGCAGGAACCCGAGGCTTGCGACCGTCGCCGTCATCAACACCGGCCGCAGACGCAGCATTGCCGCTTCACGGGCGGCATGGACCGCATCGAGCCCTTCGTCCCGCTTCTCCTCAATGGTGGTGACCAGGACCACACCGTTCAGCACGGCGATGCCGAACAGCGCGATGAAGCCGACGGCGGCGGAGATGCTGAAGGGCAGGCCCCGAACCGTGAGCGCGAGGACGCCCCCGATCGCCGCGAACGGCACGTTGCAGAAGATCATCGTCGCCAGGCTCAGACGTCCGAACATGATGAACAGCAGCGCAAAGATCAGAGCCAGCGCTGCCGGAACCACGACTACCAGGCGCGAGACCGCATCCTGCAGGTTCTTGAACTGGCCGCCCCATTCGATCGAGTATCCGCTGGGCAGCTTCACCCGGGCTGCGACCGCCTTCTGTGCATCCGCCACGAAGCTGGCGACGTCACGCCCACGAACGTTGGCCTGCACGGTGATCCTGCGGCGGCCATGCTCCCGGTCGATCTGCGCCGGGCCCTCCTCCATCCGGATGTCCGCCACCCGGCTCAGCGGCACCGAACGGCCGGTGCCGTCCGAGATCCGCAGGCCCGAGATGTGGGCGACATCGCTGCGATCCTGCGGGCTGAGCCGGACCCGGATGTCGAAGCGCGCCGGCCCTTCGACCATTGTTCCCACCGTCCGGCCGCCAAGAGCCTCCACTTCATCCAGTACCTGGCTGGCATTCATGCCGTACCGCGCGATCGCCGCGCGATCGACGATGATCCTCAGAT
>JAQGHW010000932.1 GCA_028291505.1 Rhodopila sp.
GTCAGGCCGGATTCGACCGAGGCAGACGACCCCCGGTTGGCCGACAGTTTTCGTGGCCTCAAGCCGCACGCCTCGTTACGACGATCAACCGATAGGTCCGCGCGCGTAATTTCTGTTGCGTTCCGGCGCAGGGCGCGCGGAGAAGGGGTCTTGTTCGGCCCTTCGTGCGCCTGGCGGAACAAATGCTCTGCGGGCTTCGCGCCCCGCTCTGCGTCGGAACGCCGATTACGACCGGACGTCGGCCGTGCGAGTGCAACCCCGGTGCTGACGCGTGTGGCCGCGTCGACGAACAGCTGTCGCTCAACCCAAGGAAGCAGCCGATGGCACGCCCGACAGCTGCAGCTCGCCCGCGCGCAGGCATCGCACCGCGTGGCCCGGCGCGATTTCGGTCAGCGACGGCGTTTCGGTGCGGCAGCGGTCTATGGCGTAGCGGCAGCGCGGGTGGAAATGGCAGCCCGATGGCGGGTTGGCGGGATCGGCCACGTCACCGTCCAAAACGATGCGTTGCGCCCTGATGCGCGGGTCGGGCACCGGCACGGCGGACAACAGCGCCTCAGTATACGGGTGGCGTGGCGAGCCGAACAGACTGTCGGTTGGTGCCACCTCCACAATCCGGCCGACATACATCACCGCGACCCGGTGACTGATGTGTTTCACCACCGAAAGGTCGTGCGCCACGAACAGATAGGCCATGCCCAGCCGGTCCTGCAGGTCGAGCATCAGGTTGACGATCTGTGCCTGGACGGACACGTCCAGCGCCGAAACAGGTTCATCCGCGACGATCAGTGACGGGTTCAGCGCCAGCGCGCGTGCGATGCCAATGCGCTGGCGTTGCCCGCCGGAGAAAGCATGTGGAAACCGATTGAGATAGGCTCGGGGCAGTTGCACGAGATCGAGCAATTCCGCGACCCGTTCGTTGCGTGCCCGCTGATCACCGATCCGGTTGACCAGCAACGGTTCGCCGATGATCTCCGCGATCGTCATGCGTGGGTTCAGCGAGGAGAACGGGTCCTGGAAGATCATCTGCATCTGCCGCCGTAACGGCCGCAACCCGCCACGGTTCAGGGCGGCAACGTCGATCTGCTCGCCGGTGTTGGTGGTGAAATGGATCTCACCGCCGGACGGGTCGGTCGCGCGCAGGATGCAGCGGGATGTCGTGGTCTTGCCGCAGCCGGATTCGCCGACCAGCGACAGGGTTTCGCCCTTGCCGATCGAGAATGAAACGTCATCGACCGCCTTGACGTAGCCGGCGGTTCGCCCAAACAAACCACGGCGGATGGGAAAATGCTTGCGCAGGCCTTTCACATCCAGAACCGGCGTGGTCATGCCGGCACCTTGGCATCCTGCGTGGTGTAAAGATGGCAGGCGGTGGCGTGGTCCTCGCCGATCACCACTTCGGCCGGCACCGTCGTGTCACACAGGCCGGTCAGCTTGTCCGGGCAGCGCGGATGAAACGGGCAGCCGCCGGGGCGGGCGAAGGGATGCGGGATCGATCCGCTCAGCGTCGCCAGGCGCGATCGCGGCCGCGCCAGCACACTGGGTATCGAGCGGAGTAACGACCGCGTATAGGGGTGCCTCGGGGCGTGGAAGATCGCATCGACCGGGCCTTTTTCGACCTCCTTGCCGAGATACATCACCACCACGTCGTCGGCCATTTCAGCGATCACACCCATGTCGTGCGTGATCAGGATCACCGCCAGGTCACGCTGCTGCTGCAGGCGGCGCATCAACGTCAGGATTTGCGCCTGGGTGGTGACATCCAGCGCCGTGGTCGGCTCATCCGCGATCAGCACCCGCGGTTCGCCGGCCAGCGCAAGGGCGATCATCACGCGCTGGCGCAGCCCGCCGGACAGTTCGAACGAGTACGCATCGATCCGGTCCGCCGGCCGGGGAATGCCGGCCATCGCCAGCAATTCGATGGCGCGTTCCCGCGCTCGCTTGCGGTTCAGCCTCGCGTGCAGGCGTACCGCCTCGATCAACTGGTTGCCGATGGTGTGGAAGGCCGACAGCGCACTCATCGGCTCCTGGAACACCAGCCCGATGTCGCCGCCGCGGATGGCGCGCACCTCCGGCCCGTCGACCGGCAGCCTGGCGACATCGACGACCGCACCGGTTTGGCGCCGCAGCAGGATTTCACCGCTGACGATGCGGCCGGGGCGTTCCACGATGCGCAGGATAGACCGCGCGGTGACGCTCTTGCCGCAGCCGGATTCCCCGACAATGCCCAGGGTTCGCCCGGGGAACAGGTCGAAGGAGACCCCGTCCACCGCTCGGACCACACCCTCGTCGGCAAAGAAATGAGTATGCAGGTCGCGGACCTGAAGGATCGGGTCAGCCATACGGGTCCGCCGCGTCGCGCAGGCCGTCGCCGAGGAAGTTGAACGCCAGGATCACGACGATAACCGGCAACGCCACCACCAGAAGCCACGGGGCGAGACCAAGGGTTTGCAGGTTCTGTGCGTCCTGCAGCAGCACGCCCCAGGAGATCGCCGGTGGGCGCAGGCCCAGGCCGAGGAAGGACAAAGTCGTTTCGCTGATGATCATCGCCGGCAGCGCCAGGCTGACCGCGGCGATGATGTGCGACAGGAAGCTGGGCACCATGTGCTTGAAGATGATCCGCATGCGGGACGCCCCGGCCAGTTCCGCGGCGGTGATGAAGTCTTCCTCCCGCAGCGACAGGAATCGGCCGCGAACCACGCGCGCGAGTTCGGTCCACCCGATCAGGCTGATGATCAAGGTGATGGCGAAATAGACCTGCTGCGGCGACCAGCTCGCCGGCACCGCCGCGGCCAGGCCCATCCATAGCGGGATGGTGGGGATCGAGCGCAGGATTTCGATCACCCGCTGGATCACGGTGTCGGTCCATCCTCCGTACAGGCCGGACAGGCCGCCAAGCAAAACGCCCAGCACGAGGCTCAGGGTGACTCCGACCAGCCCGATCGACAGCGAGGTGCGGGTCGCCAGGACCAGGCGGGAGAAAACGTCTCGTCCCATCTGATCGGTGCCGAGCAGGAACAAAGCATCTTGCGGACGGCCGTCGGGAACGCCCAGCAGGTGGATTTCCGTCGGGATCAGGCCCAGCAGCCGGTATTCGTAGCCGCGGGCGAACAGGATCAGATCGCGCGGTTCGGCGGGATCGGGCAGGTAGGCAAGCTTGAAGGTGCGCGGGTCGCGCCTGCCCTTCAGTGCGTAGACCGTGGGATGGAAATGCCCATCGGCATCGAACCAGTGGATCGGCTGCGGCGGGATATAGCTGCGGGCGGCCTGGGTATCGAACGGTTCGGTATACGCGAGCGTATCGGCGAAGATCGCGATGACATAGAACCCCACGACGATGACCGCGCTGACCAGCGCCAGCCGGTGCTTGCGGAAGCGCCACCAGATAAGCTGCCGCTGGGTAGCGACGGCGACTCGGCTTTCGGCATCGGTAACGATCATCGCAACTGGCCAAGCCGGATGCGGGGATCGATCCACATAAGCAACAGGTCCGACAGCAGGGTGCCCAGCACGGTCAGGACTCCCAGCATCAGGATGATAGTCGATCCCAGCAGCATGTCCTGGGAAAGCAGCGAGTGCAGCAGCAACGGCCCAACGGTCGGCAGACTAAGCACGACCGAAATGATCACGCTGCCCGAAACGGTATACGGCAGCAGATACCCAATAGTCGACGCGAACGGGTTCAGCGCCGCTCGGACCGGATATTTCAGGATCACCCGCCGTTCCGACAGCCCGCGCGCTCGGGCGGTGACGACGTAGGGACGGCGCAACTCATCCAGCAGGTTGGCGCGCATGATGCGAACAAGCTGTGCCGTGCCGGCGAGGGCGAGAATCAGGATGGGCACCGGCAGATGCTTGCACAAATCCCACAGCTTCGCCCAGGACCACGCCGCCAACTGGTAATCGGCGGAAAACAAGCCACCGACATTCATGTTGAGCAGGCGCAATCCGACATACATCACGATCAGCGCCAGCAGGAAATTCGGCACCGCCAGGCCGACGAAACCGAGGAATGTGAAAATCGTATCGCCCCAGGAGTATTGCCGCACCGCCGAGTAAATACCGATCGGCAAGGCCAGTCCCCAGGTAACGATGATCGCGCCGATCGACAGCAGGATGGTCAGCCACAGCCGATCGCCGATCACTTCGGTCACCGGCCGGCCGTATTCGAACGACTGGCCGAACTGGCCATGGACAACAAGGTTCAGCCATTTGAAGTACTGCACCCACAGCGACTGATCCAGGCCATAGGCATGGCGCAGCGCGGTGGCCTCGGCCGCCGAAATGGCGGTGCCCAGGGCGGACGCCTGCGCGACATAGGCATCGACGAAATCGCCCGGGGGCAATTGCAGGATGATGAAGGTCACGACGGTGATCGCCCAGGTGGTGACCGCCGCCAGCGCCAACCGCCGGATCAGGTAAGCCAGCATCGTTCAGGCCTTGAAATACCAGGTCTCAGGGTGGGAGTTGCCCGGTGTTCGGCAATGTTGAGCGTTGCAGACCTGGCCGGCGATGTTGCCCAGCTTGTTGCTGACCAGCCGGACGCCCAGGCCAGCGGGCGACTGCCCGACCGTTCCGATGCCGTATTGCTGGTCCACCAGGATTTTCCAGATCTCCTGGGCGTTATGGTTGCGGCCCTCGGCCTTCAGGCTGGCGGCCTCGCTGAACAATTCCCAGATCCGCAGGATGTTCGGGTCATCCGGCTTGTCTCCCTGGGCCCCACCCGACGCGTAATATTGCGCGTATAACGGGCCCATATAGGCCTCGGTCGGGTCGACGGGGATGGCATGGCGCGGGAACAGGTACAGCAGTTCCGTGCCGCCATTGTTCCAGATGAAGATATGCGTGTCGTTGTTGCGCACGCGAGTCATCGCCAGGTTGCGTTCCAGTTCCCGGACATCCGCCTGGATGCCGATCTTCTGCCACTGGTCGGCGACCATTTCGGACAGTTTTGGGTAGGGCAGGAAGGCCTGTACGGCAACGATCTGGATACGCAGCCGCTCGCCGTTGTCGGTGCGGACCCGGAACCCGGCGGCATCCTTCTTCGTCAGGCCGATTTTATCCAGCAACTGGTTGGCCTGCTTGATATCCAGCACGGACCATTTCTTGCGCCACTCCGGACCCGGATTCTGCGGCCGCGATTCGCCGGGCACGACCGATCCGGGGGTGCCGACGCCAAGCCAGAACGTTTCGTTGAGCTGGTCACGGTCGATTCCAAGCGACAAAGCGCGCCTGAAATCCGCGTTGGTCAGCCACTTACGGATTTCCGGATCAGCCTTGAAGCTTTGGTTGATCTGCAGCAGGAAATCGGCCCCAGCGAACCCCAAATCGAGGTGAACCTTGTAGTTGCCCTTCGCCTGGTTATCCAGCAGCACCGGCAGCTTGGCGAGGTCGATGTGACGTTCCTGCTCATCATAGTCGCCAGCCATGGCGCGCAGGTTGATGATCTCCAGGTTTTCGCCAAGCGTCAGTTGCACCTTGTCGAGATAGGGAAGCTGGTTGCCGGCGGTATCGACGGCGTAATAGAACGGGTTGCGCTCCAGCAGCCAGACCGGGTTGTTGATCGGCTGCACCGTCTTCCACGGCCCCAGGGTGGGCAGTTCCGGGTTCAGCGACCAGTCTTTCTTGAAGTGCAGCATCTGCACCCAGTTTTCAAATCCCTCCTGCTTCGCTCGGGCATTAACCGCCTCCACGGAAGAATATTTCGGCAAAAACTGCTTCAGATAGTGACCGGGCGAATAGGCGCCGTAGCTGAATTTCTGCGACTGCCGCACCGACTGGCCGCCACCGATGTTGGTGTCACCGGCCATCATTTCCTCGAACAGGAAATACGGCACGTCGAATTCGAAACGGACGGTGGTTTCATCCACCTTGACGATGCGACCGGGCTTGCCCTTGGGCTGCATGTCGGGGATCGGCGTAGGAACGATCTCCTTGTTTCCGTACACATCCTCGAACCAGAAGACGAAATCGTCCGCGGTGAACGCGGCGCCGTCGGACCATTTCATGCCCTTGCGCAGATGCATCGTATAGGTCTTGCCGTCGTCGCTCAGCTCGTAGGCCTTGGCGATGCAGGGGACGATCTTGCTGCCATCCGCACTCCAGAAGAAGCATTTGTCGGAGGCGTTGATCCGATTGGCATTCTCCACATCGCCCGGTCCGGTGAAGGCGCGCCGCCAGGTCCCACCGTAGGTGCCGATCTGGTCCAGCGGCTGCCAGACCATCGGTTCGGCCGGCACGCGCTGATCCACCGGCGGCAGTTTGCCGGCCTTCACCCGTTCCGCCAGCATGGGCGCTTCGTGGAAGCTGGTGGGAAATTTCGCCGGGTCGGTGATCATGGTCGGGCCCTGCAATGCCCCCACCAGGCCGGACGCGGCCAGGTCCCCGGCGGCTTGTGCGGCGCTGGTCAGCAGGGCGCCGGCGGCCGGGCTGGCGGCAAGGGCGGACAGCAGCGTCCGGCGTGACAGATTGGGCATTGGCGTTCTTCCCCGGTATTCGTATTTCCGAGGACGTTACAAGTAGTGCGGCGGCGCGGCTAGTACCCGATCGCAGAGAAGTGTGAGTCGCACTGCGACCACGATTCGCCGCGTGAATCGGCTACTTCAAGCAAATCACGACGTATCGCCCTTCTCTGATGGGCGATACTAGAGCGCGAGGTTCCCAAAGGCCGGCATCGGTGGTGGACACGAGCGGGATATGCTTGCGCCCTACGGGACACAATAAGCTGCGGGAGGGGATAAAACCGCTGAAAATCACCAAAGTCCAACCGTTGCTGCTCGATCGCTTTTGCTACCTCCGCATCGAGTCGGACGCGTCACCGCGCGGGACAGAACCGCGTCAGTCCGTCAACGCCTGGTAAACCAGGGAATTGATCAGCGGCCGGTAGCGCCGCCGCTGTTCGCCCGGCACCTGGGCCATGAAGACCACCGCCAGGTCCTCCGCCGGATCGGCCCACCAGAGCGTCCCGTAGGCGCCATTCCAATAAAACTCTCCCGGACTCCCCATCAGCGTGCTGACCCGCTCGCGGACCGCGACCGTCAGGCCGAAACCATAACCCTCCGAATTCGGATCGAGTTCGGCGATCCGATTCTCGATATCTGCGGTCATCCGGTTGGCCCGCATCGCCTCCACGGTCTTGCGGCCCAGAATGCGGGTTTCGCCAAGGATGCCCCCTCCCAACAGCATTTGCGCGAAGCGGAGGTAATCGAGCGCGGTCGACGCCAGTCCTCCACCGCCGCATTCGAAACGCAACGCCTGGGCGCGGTCCGGCACCGACTGCGCCTCATTGGTATCGGGGTCGCGCGGCAAGGGACGGGCGAGGCGTGCCACTTTGTCGGGCGGTACCTGAAAACTGGTGTCCACCATGCCGAGCGGGTGGAACAGCCGCTGCTCCAGGAACGCGCCCAGGCTTTGACCGGAAATCGCCTCCACGACCAGGCCAATGACGTCGATGGAAAGCCCGTAATCCCAGACGGTCCCGGGTTGATACAGCAACGGCGCAGCCGCGAGCCGTTCCAGGAAGGCCACGGCATCGAGGGTGGCGCCCGCGGCGTTGGACGAGGCGGGGTAGAGTGGGTGCACCGCGGTCGTGCCGCGCCCGCCGTAGGTCAGGCCGGAGGTGTGCCGCATCAGGTCCTGAATCGTGATCGATCGTTCGGCGGCCACGGTCTCGATTGGGCCCTGTCCGGCGAGAACGCGCTCATTCAGCACCGCGACGCGCCGGTCGCCGAGTTGGGGCAGAAATCGCTCAATCGGGTCGGCTAGCCCGAGGCGTCCTTCTTCCCACAGCAACAGCCCGGCCACGCCGGTGACGGGTTTGGTCATGGAAGCGATGGCGAACAGAGCGTCGCGCGCCATTGGGGCGCGTCGGTCCGGGCCGAGGTGGCCAACGGCTTCGTGGAAAACCAAATGCCCCCGCCGGGCTACCGCGATAACCGCGCCTGGCAACTGGCCGGCCTCGATCTCTCTGTTTAACGCAGAAACGATCCGGGCGAGCCGCGCCGAAGACATGCCGACCGCTTCCGGTTCGGCGCTAGGGAGTGTGGGTTTGTCTGCCGTGGTTCCGGTCATATCGCTCCTCCCGGTTCCGCCAGCGTTCATTCCCGGAA
>JAQGHW010000154.1 GCA_028291505.1 Rhodopila sp.
GCCATGACACCGGGAACGCCCCGCGCCTCATCGTGAGTGGCGCACCCGCATTGCTTGCCGTTCACGCGGAAAGTAGCTTACGCTGCGGTGCGGCAGGATCATTGCCATTTGCCCGCGCCGCGGGCAAACTGGTCCATTGCGCCGATCGCGCATCCCTGACGGCAATTATGTTACGCCAAGGAAAGTTGTGGCAATGCAAGAGGTTGTGAGACAAGGCCTTTACGATCCCAGGAACGAGCACGATTCGTGCGGCGTCGGCTTCGTGGTGAACATCAAGGGGCGAAAATCTCACGACATCATCTCCCAGGGCCTGAAAATCCTGGAGAATCTGGATCATCGCGGGGCCGTTGGCGCTGATCCGCTGGTTGGAGATGGCGCGGGCATCCTGATCCAGATGCCCGACGCACTGCTGAACGACTGGGCTCGCTCGCATGGCCTGTCTTTGCCGGCGGCTGGCCGCTACGCCGTCGCCATGTGCTTTCTGCCGCGCGACCCGGTGGCGCGGGAGCACGTGATCCAGCATTTCGAGCAGGTCGTCGCCAAGGAAGGCCAGTCCATGGTCGGCTGGCGCGACGTGCCCACGGATCTGACCGGGCTGGGCAAGACGGTCATCGAGACGATGCCAGTGATCCGGCAGGCGGTCGTCGCCTCCAGCCTGTCGATCCACGACCAGAATGCGTTCGAGCGCAAGATCCTGGCGATCCGCAAGCAGATCCTGAACAACCTGCGTGTGCTGGCGGAAAAGCGGAACATCCCTGGTGTGACGGAAACCTATATGCCGTCATTCTCCACCCGGACGGTGGTGTACAAGGGGCTGTTGCTGGCGACCCAGGTGGGCAGCTTCTACCATGACCTGCGCAATCCACTGACCACATCGGCGCTGGCGCTGGTGCATCAGCGTTTTTCCACCAACACGTTTCCGTCCTGGAAGCTGGCGCATCCGTATCGCTACCTGGCGCATAACGGCGAGATCAACACGGTCCGCGGCAACGTCAACTGGATGTATGCGCGGCGGCGGTCGATGGAATCGGATCTGATCGGGCCGGACCTGAACAAGATGTGGCCGATCATTCCGCACGGGCAGTCGGATACCGCGTGCATTGACAACGCGCTGGAGCTGCTGGTAGCCGGCGGCTACTCGCTGGCGCACGGGATGATGATGCTGATCCCCGAAGCCTGGGCGCACGACCCGCTGATGGATCCGGAGCGCAAGGCGTTCTACGAATACTATGCCGCGCTGATGGAGCCGTGGGACGGGCCGGCGGCCATCGCGTTCACGGATGGGCGGCAGATCGGCGCCACGCTGGATCGCAACGGGCTGCGGCCGGCGCGCTACGTGATCACCGACGACGACTACGTCATCATGGCGTCCGAGTCCGGCGTGCTGCCGGTGCCGGAGGAAAAAATCGTCCGCAAGTGGCGGCTGCAGCCGGGCAAGATGCTGCTGATCGACCTGGAAGAGGGTCGCATCATCGATGATGCGGAGATCAAGCAGAAGCTCGCTCGGGAACATCCCTACGCGGAGTGGCTGAAGCAGACCCAGTTCAAGCTGGAGGAGCAGCCGGAAAGCGAGGAGGTACGCGCCCTACCCCTCCCGAACGACCTGGAAGGGCTGCTGCATCACCAGCAAGCCTTCGGCTACACCCAGGAGGACATCCAGTTCTTCCTGGAGCCGATGGGCGCCGCGGGTGACGATCCGGTTGGATCGATGGGCACCGATACGCCGCTGGCGGTGCTGTCCGACAAGCCGAAGCTGCTGTTCAACTATTTCAAGCAGAACTTCGCCCAGGTCACCAATCCGCCGATCGATCCGATCCGGGAAGAGCTGGTGATGTCGCTGGTCTCGATCATCGGGCCGCGTCCTAACCTGCTGGGGCACCACGCGGGCAACTACCTGCGGCTGGAGGTGGCGCAACCGATCCTGACCAACACGGACCTGGAGAAGATTCGCGACATCGACAACATCGCCGGTGGCGCGTTCAGGACCCAAACGATCGACATCACCTGGCCGGCCGTCGAGGGCGCAGGCGGGATGGAAAAGGCGATCACCCGGATCTGCCAGGCGGCGACCGAGGCGGTGCTGGCGGATTACACCATCCTGATCCTGTCGGATCGCGAAGTCGGCGAACACCGGATTCCGGTGCCGTCGCTGCTGGCGACCGCTGCCGTGCACAACCACCTGATCCGCCAGGGGTTGCGCATGAGCACCGGCATCGTCGTGGAAACCGGTGAGGCCAGGGAGGTACACCACTTCTGCGTCCTGGCCGGCTACGGCGCCGAGGCGATCAATCCGTACCTGGCGTTCGAGACGCTGGAGCAGATCCGCGTCGAGACGAAGATGAAAAAGTCGGCCGAGGACGTGAAGAAGAATTATCTGAAAGCGGTCGGCAAGGGCATCATGAAGGTGATGTCCAAGATGGGCATCTCCACCTACCAGTCCTATTGCGGCGCGCAGATTTTCGACGCGGTCGGGCTGACCTCGGCGTTCGTCGAACAGTGCTTCACCGGCACCGCCACGACGATCGAGGGCGTGGGATTCGCTGAGGTGGCTCAGGAAGCGGTGGCGCGTCACAGTGCGGCTTACGGCAGCAATCCGATCTATCGCGGCATGCTGGATGTCGGCGGCGACTATGCCTTCCGGCTGCGGGGTGAGGCGCATGCCTGGACGCCGGAGTCGGTGGCCAAGCTGCAGCACGCGGTGCGTGGCAATCTTCCGGCCGAATTCCATGCGTTTACCCGGACGATCAACGATCAGAGCGAGCGCCTGCTGACTATCCGTGGGCTGATGGATCTGAAGTTCGTAGCGACGCCGGTGCCGCTCGATGAGGTCGAACCGGCGAAAGAGATCGTCAAGCGCTTCGCCACCGGGGCGATGAGCTTCGGGTCGATATCGCGTGAGGCGCACACCACGCTGGCGATCGCGATGAACCGCATCGGCGGCAAGTCGAACACCGGCGAAGGCGGCGAAGAGTCCGACCGGTACAAGCCGCTGCCGAATGGCGATTCCGAACGGTCGGCGATCAAGCAGGTCGCCTCGGGCCGGTTCGGGGTGACGACCGAGTACCTGGTCAATGCCGACGACATCCAGATCAAGATGGCGCAGGGCGCGAAGCCGGGCGAAGGCGGCCAGTTGCCGGGCCACAAGGTCGACAAGAACATCGCGCGCGTGCGGCACTCGACGCCGGGGGTCGGGCTGATCTCACCGCCGCCGCACCATGATATCTACTCGATCGAGGACCTGGCGCAGCTTATCCACGACCTGAAGAACGCCAATTCGCGGGCACGGATTTCGGTCAAGCTGGTGTCTGAGGTTGGTGTCGGCACGGTGGCGGCTGGTGTGTCCAAGGCGCGGGCGGACCATGTCACGATCGCCGGGTATGAGGGCGGCACGGGCGCGGCGGCGCTGACCTCGCTGACCCACGCCGGCTCGCCGTGGGAAATCGGGTTGGCGGAAACCCAGCAGACGCTGGTGCTGAACGGGCTGCGCAGCCGTATCGCGGTGCAGGTCGATGGCGGGCTGCGGACCGGGCGGGACGTGGTGATCGGGGCGCTGCTGGGGGCCGATGAGTTCGGCTTCGCCACTGCGCCGTTGATCGCGGCCGGCTGCATCATGATGCGCAAGTGCCATCTGAACACGTGTCCGGTTGGGGTGGCGACGCAGGACCCGGTGCTGCGCAAGCGCTTTACCGGCACGCCGGAGCACGTCATCAACTTCTTCTTCTTCATTGCCGAGGAAGTCCGCGGATTGATGGCTCAGCTTGGGTTCCGGACGTTCAACGAGATGATCGGCCAGGTCGGCAAGCTGGATATGCGCAAGGCTGTGGAGCACTGGAAGGCGCACGGCGTTGACCTGAGCCGGATCCTGTATCAGCCGGCGGTGAGGCCGGGGGTCGGAATACATCATACCGAACCGCAGCAGCATCACCTGGACAAGGCGCTGGACCAGGTTTTGGTCCGCGAGGCGGCGGAGGCGCTGGAATCGCAGACGCCGGTACGGCTGACGCATCCGATCCACAACGTCAACCGGACCGTTGGTGCGATGCTGTCGGGCGAGGTGGCGCGGCGATATGGCCATGTGGGGCTGCCGGAAGACACGATTTCCGTGCACCTGACCGGCACCGCGGGCCAAAGTTTCGGGGCGTTCCTGGCGCACGGCGTGTCGCTGTATCTGACCGGCGATGGCAACGACTATGTTGGCAAAAGCCTGTCCGGCGGGCGCGTCGTGGTGCGTCAGCCGCCGAACGTGAAGCGCGATCCGGCCGAGAACATCATCGTCGGCAACACGGTACTGTACGGTGCGATCGCCGGTGAGGCGTACTTCCAGGGTGTCGCGGGTGAGCGGTTCGCGGTGCGCAACTCGGGTGCGGTCGCGGTGGTGGAAGGCTGCGGCGACCATGGCTGCGAATACATGACCGGGGGCGTGGTTGTCGTGCTGGGTGACACCGGGCGGAACTTCGCGGCGGGCATGTCGGGCGGCATCGCCTATGTCTATGACGCGAGTGCTCGGTTCAGGCGCCTGTGCAACATGTCTGGCGTGGAGCTGGAATCGGTTGGTGTGGCGGAACTGGGGCTGGCGGACGAGCCCGGGCGGCCTCGGCAACGGGCTGCCAGCGTCGATGACAGCGGCATGGGCGACGCGCTGCGGTTCGACGCAGAACGGCTGCGCATCCTGGTCGAACGGCATCTGCTGTTCACCGGCAGCGCCCGGGCGCGAGCCTTGCTGGAGGACTGGGACGGCGCGTTGTCCCGCTTCATCAAGGTGATGCCGCGCGACTACAAGGGCGCGCTGCTCGACCAGCGGGCGGAAGCCATCGCCGCCGCTACGGTTGCCGCTGAATAGGAACTGTCTAGCCCGAACATGCAGGCCGCGCCTTTCGGGGGTGCGGGCGGCTGCCGGGTGACCATCTGGAGACGATCATGGGTAAGGTTACCGGTTTCCTTGAGATCGAACGGCATGACCGAGCGTACGAGAAGCCTGAACTACGGGTGAAAAGCTTTACGGAGTTCGTCAAGCCGCTGTCTGGCGAGGCGCTCAATGGGCAGGCGGCACGCTGCATGGATTGCGGAATCCCGTTCTGTCACAACGGGTGCCCGGTCAACAATCAGATCCCTGACTGGAACAGCCTGGTTTACAAGGACCAGTGGCAGCAGGCGCTGATCAACCTGCACTCGACGAACAATTTCCCGGAGTTCACCGGGCGGATCTGCCCTGCCCCGTGCGAGGCGGCTTGCACGCTGAACATCGACGACAACCCTGTCACCATCAAGACGATCGAGTGTGCGATCGTCGATCGTGGGTGGGCAGAAGGCTGGATCGTGCCGGTGCCGCCGACCGTGAAGACCGGCAAGACGGTTGCGGTGGTTGGTTCGGGGCCCGCCGGGATGGCGTGCGCTCAGCAGCTTGCCCGCGCTGGTCATGCGGTGACGCTGATCGAGCGGCAGGACCGGATCGGTGGGCTGCTGCGCTACGGCATCCCCGACTTCAAGATGGAGAAGCACCTGATCGACCGCCGGATCGACCAGATGGCGGCGGAGGGGGTGACGTTCCGGGTTAGCACCGAGGTCGGCACCGACGTCTCGGTGGATGAATTGCTGGCCGAGTTCGACGCCGTCGTGCTGTCCGGCGGGGCCGAGTGGCCGCGCAACCTGGATGTTACCGGGCGTGAGCTGGACGGCATCCACTATGCGATGGATTTCCTGACCCAGCAGAACAAGCGCGGTGCTGGGGATGATGAGGCGGTGGCGGCGCCTGATGGGGCGATCAGTGCCAAAGGCAAGCATGTCGTCGTGGTTGGTGGCGGCGATACCGGGTCGGATTGCATCGGCACGTCGGCTCGCCAGGGAGCGGCGTCGATCACCCAGATCGAGATTCTGCCGAAGCCGCCGGTGAAGGAGAACAAGGCGATGGTCTGGCCGGATTGGCCGACCAAGCTGCGGTCGTCGCATGCGCATGACGAGGGCGTCGAGCGTGACTGGGCGGTGCTGACCAAGCATGCGGTGGGGGTAGACGGACGGGTTATCGCGCTGGACTGCGTTCGCGCGGAGTGGGAACGCACGGCGGACGGTCGCATGACGATGAAGGAGGTTCCCGGCAGCGAATTCCAGATGAAGGCCGACCTGGTGCTGCTGGCGATGGGCTTCCTGGGTCCTCGGCCGGGGGCGCTGCTGGATCAGGCGCGGGTGGAACTGGATCAGCGCGGGAATGTGCTGGCGAATACCGTGCATTATCAGACGTCGCGTGATCGGCTGTTTGCCGCTGGGGATATGCGTCGGGGGCAGTCGCTGGTCGTGTGGGCTATTCGCGAGGGACGGCAATGCGCCCGCGCGGTGGATATCGCGCTGATGGGGACCAGCACGCTGCCGCGGTAAGGAAGGCGAGGGCTCCGCCCCTCGACCCCGCCAAGGGCCGACGGCCCTTGGAACCCCGGGATTGGAGGTGCGGTCAGGAGGGGCGGCGGTGCCGGTTGCTACGACGGTGTCGCCCCCTCCGGACCACACCTCCATTAATGGGATCAAAGGGGCCGTCGGCCCCTTTGCGGGTTAAGGGCGGAGCCCTTACCTTCCCTAGCCGCGACCGGTGGCGGCGTCCCACCAGGGGCAGATGCCCTCCATGCGGTTGTAGTTGCCGTCGATGACGTGCAGCGGCTCGCGTTTGCCGTCGGCGGCGGCTTTGAGGCGCATGGCACGGGCCTGTTGGCGTTGCTCGTCGGGCAGCCATGCGCGATCGTGGCCCCAGAGGCTGGGGCCGACGGTGACCTCGGTGGGTGTCCAATTGCCGGGCGTCACCTCTTTGCCGCCCCAGCCGTATTCCAGCATGAAGCCACCGGGGGAGCGCAAATAGTACGACGTAACCGCGTCGTTGGGATGGCGGCCGAACGTGGTGGCGATCTTCTCCGGCTCGCCAAGGGCGATGTCGTAGCCTTGGCCGACGTCGTCCAGCGAGAACAGCTCGACCATCAGGTGATGCAGATCCTGCTTGCCGGTCTCGATCAACGCCACGGAATGATGGCGCGGGTTGGTGTGCAGGAAGTAGGCGCGGAAAGGCGTGGTGATGTAGTCGCTAACGCCGAAGCCCAGCAGGTCTTTGTAGAAGCCCAGCAGGTCGTCGATATTCTTCACGTGGAACACGACGTGTCCCATGCCCAGCGCGCCGGTCCGGAAGCCGGAGATCGAACGGCCGGGGCGGAACGGTCCGTCGGCGATGGCGGCGCCATGGAAAGCCTCCAGATGGTTGCCGCCGGGGTCGTCGAAGCTGATCAGGTCCTTGACGAAGCGCTGGTCGGCGAGAGATTTCGGCTCCTGCCGGACGGTGACGCCGGCAGCGTCCAGTCTGGATGCGAGGGATTGAAGGGCGGCGGCATCGTCGACCT
>JAQGHW010000173.1 GCA_028291505.1 Rhodopila sp.
CTTGTCGCTGCATTTGGTCTCTACCAAGGGCAGCGACACACGCCGCTATCTGCTGGATTTCGGCTTCACCCCGGATGTGCTCACCAACAATTTGAAGCTGCTGAAGATCGATCCGGCGAGCTTCGACGCGCTGATCCTCAGTCATGGGCACCTGGACCACTTGGGCGGCCTGGTCGGCTTCCTTCAAGCCAACCGCAGCGCGATGCGCGAGGAACTGCGGCTTTACGTCGGTGGCGAGGATGCGTTCTGCCATCGGCTGCAGCAGCAGGCGAACGGCTCGTTTGCCCCCTATGGTGTGCTGGACCGGCACGACCTGAAGGCGTTGCGCGTGCAGCCGATCCTGTCGGAGCTGCCGATCATCATCGAGGACCACGCCTTCACCACCGGGGTCGTGCCGCGCACCAGCATCGAACACGTGTTGCCCAACACCTTCGTGGTGTTCGGCCAGAAGGACGGCGTCGGCTGCGACACGATCAAGTACGGCGACGACCATCATTTCACCGCCGAGGAAATGGCCGGCACGCCAGTACCCGACCAGCACTGGCATGAGCACGCGACCTGCTTCCAAATCGGAGACCGCGGGCTGGTGGTAATCACGTCCTGCGGTCATGCCGGCATCATCAACACGGTGCTCCGCGCCCAGGAAATCACCGGTGTCGACAAGATCCACGCGCTGTGCGGCGGGTTCCACCTGGCGCCGGCCCCGCAGGCCTATCTGGATGACGTCATGACCGAATTGAAGAAACTCGACATCGACCACCTGATCCCGATGCATTGCAGCGGCAGCAACTTCCTGGAGACGGCAATGCGGGAGATGCCGGAAAAACTCGTGCTCTGCACCACCGGCAGCCGGTTCACGTTCACCGCATGAGCACCACGATCGGGATCGATGTCGGGGGCACCTTCACCGACATTGTCGTTTCAACCACCGGTGCTGAAACGATCATCGCCAAAGCCGCGACCACTCCGGCGGATCAGTCCGACGGCGTGCTGAACGGGATCGCGCTGGCGGCGGAACGCCTCGGCCTGACCACCGCCGATCTGCTGCGCGGCACGTCGCGCATCGTGCATGGCACCACGGTCGCCACCAATGCGCTGCTTGAAGGAAAAGCCGCCCGCGTCGGCATGCTGACGACCGAAGGCCACCGTGACATCATCGAGATGCGTGAGGGCCTGAAGCCGGATCGTTACAACCTGCGTATGACCCCGCCCCTGCCGCTGGTGCCACGCCGGCTGCGCCTGCCGGTGACGGAACGCGTACGTGCTGACGGGTCGATCGAGATCGCACTCGACCCCGCGTCGCTGGAGGCGGCGATCGACCGGCTGCGGGATGCCGATGTTCAGGCCGTGGCGATCTGCTTCCTGCACGCGTGGCGCAACCCGGCCCACGAGCAGCTTGCCGCAACGGCCGTGCGCGATCGGTTGCCCGGCGTTTATGTCACGACATCGTCGGACGTGCTGCCGCAGATCAAGGAGTTCGAACGTTTCTCCACCACTGTCGCCAACGCGGCGGTCGGACCGGTGATCCGGAACTATCTCGGGCGGCTGCGGTCCCGCCTGCAGGAGGCCGGATACGATGGCGAACTGCTGGTCATTTTGTCGCACGGCGGTGTCGCCTCGGTGGCGGAGGCGACAAGACTGGCGGCCGGCACCGCCCTGTCGGGTCCGGCTGGCGGCGTGGCGGCGGCGGTCGCGCTGGTCCGCAACGGCATGGCGCCAAATGTGATTGGCTTCGACATGGGCGGCACCTCGACGGACATCGCGGTCGTCCGGGACGGACAGCCTACCTTAGCCGGCGACAAATCCGTCGCCAATGCGCGGATCGCGTTACCGAGCCTGGATATTGTTACGCTTGGTGCGGGCGGCGGATCGATTGGCAAGCTGAACCGGTCAGGGCTGCTGGCGGTGGGGCCGGAGAGCGCCGGCGCGGTTCCAGGGCCGGCCTGTTACGGCCAGGGTGGGACGGCGGCGACAGTGACGGACGCGAACCTTGTGCTGGGTTACCTCGATCCGGCGAACTTCCTGGGTGGGCGGCGGAGCCTGGACCTGGAGGCCGCGACGGCTGTGGTGGCGGCGCTCGGGACCGAACTGGGGATCGGGACGCAGCAGGCTGCCGAGGGCATCCACCGGGTCGTCAACAGCCGCATGGCGGATGGCGTGCGCGTGGCGACGGTGCGGCGTGGTGTCGATCCGCGCGGCTACGTCTTGTTGGCGTTCGGCGGCGCAGCTGGATTGCACGTCACCGCTGTCGCCGCGGAACTGGGTATTAGCCGGGTGGCGGTTCCGGTCGCTGCCTCGGTCCTTTCGGCATGGGGGATGTTGAATACGGACCTGCGGGTCGAACTCAGTCGCAGCCAGGGACAGTCCGGCAGCATCGACATTGCCGGATTGAAGGCGGCTTACGTTGCGATGGAAACGGAAGGGCGGTCGCGGCTGGGATGGTTTGACGGCGAGGTGACGCTGCACCGCTCCGCCGACATGCGTTATGGCGAGCAGGTGTTCGAGATCTCCGTCCCACTGGACGACGTGGATTGGAACGATTCCGAATTGGCGACGATCCTGGCCGAACGGTTCCATGCGGTGCACGAACGGCTTTATACTTACGCGCTGAGAGATCAGGAGGCGGTCCTGGTAAATGTTCGGCTATCGGTGATCGGCCGGTTGCCGCAGGTGGAAGCGGCGGCCGTGCAGGCCTCGGCGGTGGCCGCAACACCGAAGGGTCAGCGGCAGGTCTATCTTGGTGGCCTGATCCGAGTGCCGGTGTTCGACTTCCTTGCACTGGCACCGAACCAATGCATCGCGGGTCCGGCGATTATTGAGTCCGATACCACGACCGTCCTGCTGCGTGCGGGCGACACCGCGCGATTTGACCCGCGCGGCTGGCTTGATGTTGCGGTTGACGCACCGCGCGCACCGGCGTAACCGGGTTCCCATGGAGGTGTCACGACGATGCAGGGCGATACGACGCTGAATGTTTTCTGGCAGCCTGGCTGAACGAGCTGCCTGAAACTCAAAGAGTTTCTCTCGGTCCGTGCGATCGAGTTCAATTCGATAAATGTTTTGACCGATGCTGACGGGCTCGCTGAATTGCGTCGTCTCGGCGCCCGATCCGTCCCTGTTCTGTCGCGCGGCGACGATTGGGTGTTCGCGCAGAATATTGGGCATGTAGTCGAATTCCTTGGGCTGAACGAAGCGACGGGGCCCGTGCTGTCTCCGAACCAGTTGATGGAACGGCTGGATCTGTTCGTCCGGACCGCCATCCAGATCGTCCCGCAGATGCCGGATTTCCTTCTGTCGAAAGAGGTTCCCAACCGTCCCCGCAGCTACCTGGCACTCGGCCACCATCTGTTCCGGATCCCCGAAGGAATGCTGGAGGTGGCGGCGGGCGCGACATTGGTCAGCGACATGCTGACCAACGGGCCGGCGGCGGACACGAACACCAGTGCCGCCCTTGGGGTGTACGGGCAGCAGGTGCTGACCAGGCTGCACGCCTGGTGGGACACAAAAGCCGACAAGACCGGGCGCGAGACCGTGCAAACCTATTACGGCCCACAGCATCTGCATGAACTGATGGAACGAATGACCTGGCATTGCGGCCAGCACGTGCGCCAGTGGTTCATGCTGCTCGGCATGGCTGAGATCGTGCCAGTCGTGACCTTGGAGGAGACTGCGTTCGCCGGACTGCCAATGCCGACCAGCGTCTGGGACGGCTGATCGTATGCGAGCGCACGTACCTGAATGAGACCGCCATTGCAATGAGACTGTTATTTTGATACCGTATCTATCCGGCAGTCTCCGGCCCGGCGCGCTCCGTCGAAGGGGATCGCCGCGTCGCTAGGCTCCTCGCAGTGACCGATCTGCGCTAGGCGATCTCCATCGCGATCTTCGGCGGCGACTTCAGCGTTTGCAGTATAACACAATACCGCTCGGTCGTCTGGATCATCCGTTCCAGTTTCGCTTGGTCCGCGTCGCAGTCGACTTCGAACCGGACGGTGATCTCGGTCAGGCCAACCGGCGTCGCGCGATCCACGCCTAACGTTCCGCGCGCGTCCCAAAGTCCCTCCGC
This sequence comes from Rhodopila sp., assembly GCA_028291505.1. GTDB lineage: Bacteria > Pseudomonadota > Alphaproteobacteria > Acetobacterales > Acetobacteraceae > Rhodopila. The sequence goes on from JAQGHW010000173.1 coordinate 4,067, forward strand.
GATTACCTTGCCGCCGCGGACGGTGACGCCCATGGCGGTCGCGACAGCCCGCAGCGTGACGCCGGCGCAACCGACCAGCGCCTCCAGCAGCATGTCGGCGGAGCAGGCGAGTTCACCCGATCCACCGCCCGCCTTGTGCAGCCCGGCGGTGACCTTGCCGTGCCAGGCGTCGACGACGATGGCGACGTTGTTCGGGTCCAGGCTGCCCTCGGCTCGGGCGGGAACCAGTGCCGCCTGCGGCTGATCGCGGTAAAGCTGCTTCAACGGCGCCTGGATGGCGCGGAGTTCGTCGGCGTTCATGGTCTGCTCCCTTGTTCGATCGCGTGGTTCGGGGCTGATGAGCTCATTGCGTAGGCGGCACATCCAGGCGGACGGCAATCCCTTCAAGTTCAGGCGACGGCGCCGGATAGCGCTGCATCACCAGCGGATCGTGCCCCGGAACGATCAATTCGGGCGACGCCGCATGCGCACGCAGCGTATCGAACGCATCCAGCATCTCGCCGATATGCAGCGCGGTGGTGAACGGCCGGTAGGTTTCCATATTTTCGTAGAAGTGGGTGACGTCCGACGCCAGGACGACAACGCCGCGTCTGGTGTTGACCTTGACGAACTGCAGCCCGGCGGAGTGGCCGCCCGTCGGCACGATGCTGATCCCCGGCAGCACGTCGGCGGGGCCGTTGTGGTAGACGACGCGGCCGTCGAAATTCAGCCGCACGATGCCGCAGACGTCGTCAGGCTCAAAGCTTTTCGCCAGTTGCCGATGACGCATGTAGCGTCCCACGGCGTAATGGATTTCCGGCTCCTGCAAGTGAAACCGCGCTGTTGGAAATTTGTGAAAATTGCCCACGTGGTCGTAGTGCATGTGGGTCAGGATCACGTCTTCCACCGTCGCCGGATCGACACCCAGCAGCGCGAGGGAATCAATCGGGCAGCGTTCCAACGTGCGACCGCGCTTGCCGCCGCTTTCGGCGGTGAAGCCGATGTCGATCACCACCGCTCGGTTTTCGTTGCGCGCGAGCCAAACGAAATAATCCATCGGCATCGGTCCGTCATGCGGATCGCCGCCGATGAAGTGCTCATGCCGCTGCGCCTTGCGCGTGGCGTAACGAAGGGCGAACAGTTCGTACTGCGCGGTCATCGTCTAGACGGTCTCCTGGTGGGCGGTGATGTCGGGCATCACGTGCCGGGTGAATAGCTCGATCGAGTTTAATGCTTCGTCCCCGGTGATGTCGCCGAAGGCGAAGCGGCACAGCAGGTAGTTCAGGCCGGCGTCATCGATCGTCCGCTGCAAGAAATCCCGCACCTTTTCCGGCGTCCCGGCGACCGCTCTGCCTTGCGCTTCGGCGTCTTCATAGCGCTCCGGAAAGACCGCGTGGGCGACCGGCATCATGTCATGGGCGAGCCATAATTTCAGGAAGCTGGCACGCCATTTATCGTATCCACGGCGGGCGATTTCGAGGGCCTCCCTGTCGGTTTGCGCGACCACCACGTGGCGGCCCACACCCATCAATGGCAGATCAGCCGGATCGTTGCAGAGGGAGTCCCATTCCTCACGGTAACGATCGGTGAGTGCACGCATGCCGGCGCCCGCCAGATTGCCGACAATGTTCACCCGGTTCTGCACCGCCCACGGAACCGCCTCCGCACGACCGAGGCCGTACCACAACGGCGGATGCGGCGTCTGGAACGGCGTCATCTCCATCGGCACGTCGCGATACGTGTAGTAACGACCTTCGAAGTTCAGCACCGGGTTGGTCATGCCGCGCAGGATTACTTCGAGTCCCTCGGCGTACATCGCCGGGGTCTGTTCGGGATCCAGACCGTAGTAGCGCAATTCGATGGGCGAGATGCCGCGCCCGACACCCAGCAGCAGGCGCCCGCCGCTGATCTGGTCGAGCATGCAGATCTCTTCCAGCAGCTTGATCGGATGATACAGCGGCAGAAGATAGACCAATGGACCGAAACGAAGCCGCTTCGTTCGTTGCGCGACCGCCGCGAGCCAGACGCCCGGCGATGGCGCGACACCCAATGGCGTGGCGTGGTGTTCGGCCACGTGATAGCCGTAGAAACCGGCGCGGTCGTACGCTTCGACCAATTTCAGCCGTTCCTCATAGAAGCGATCCAGTGGCGCCAGGCCGCGATCCATGTGGTCGAAGACACCGATTTTCATGATTTCTGCCCCGCCGGATTGCTCGCGCATCGGCGGTGATCGTTCGAAACCCCAAACGGCGGCCCGAAGTGCTTTATCGTCGTCATTGCGACGTTACTCCCTGCGACACCCACCGAGTCGTACTCGCGGGTTCGGCGCTTGTCCAGTTCGCCGCGCGCATTTGGAAAGCATCATCGTTTTTCGGCAATGAGGCTGTGTTCGAGCATCGGGGCCCCAGCTCTGGGCCGGCTCACCGCCCGACCAGGTGAGTGCCGAATTACTGGTTGTCCCAAAGTCTGCTGCAGCCACACGGTGCGGCGGCACTGTTGCCGCCGCACCGTGCAGGCTCAGGAAGCCGGCCGAAACGTCTCCGGCAACCGCAGATCCGTCCGCGTTCCTTGGGCCGCGGCCGAGACCGACGCCCACTTATCCCAGGTTGCCAGGCGCTCCTCGTAGGTTTTGCGCACCGTCGGAACGGTTGTCGCGCCCAGCAGGATACGCAGCGGCGGCTCCGCGGCGTCGACCACTTTAAAGATTGCCTCCGGTGTTGCGTGAGGATCACCCATGCTCTCTGAGGCAAATGCCGCGAAAAGCTGTTCCTTGATCGGATTGTAGGCCGGCATGGACGAGGAAGCCCGGATAGAGCTTGGATCAGCAAAATCCGTGGCATAGCCGCCTGGCTCGATCAGCGTGACTTTGATGCCAAAGGCCGCGACTTCCTGCGACAGCGCCTCCATCAGCCCTTCGAGCCCCCATTTGGATGCGTGATACATGCCCCCGGTGGGGAACGCCACCACGCCGCCGATGCTGGAGACGGCCAGGATATGGCCGGATTTCTGCGCCCGCAGGATCGGCAGTGCCGCCTGCGTCACCCACAGCGTCCCAAACAGGTTGGTCTCGATCTGAGCCCGCACCTCGGCCTCGCTGAGTTCCTCGACGGCGCCGAGTTGGCCGTAGCCGGCGTTGTTGAGGATGATATCGAGGCGTCCGAACGAATCCTTTGCTTTCGCCACGGCCTGGAAGGCCGCGGTACGGTCGGTGACATCCAGCGCCAGCGGCAGGATCGACTTGCCATACAATGTAACAAGCGGTTGCAGCACCGCGGGATTGCGCGCTGTCGCGACCACCTTGTCGCCCCGCTGCAGCGCCGCCTCCGCCCAGACCCGGCCAAAGCCGCGGGATGAGCCTGTAATGAACCATACTTTTCCGTCGGACATGATCGCTCTCTTTCTCAAGGAATCTGACGTCCTGACATTTTACGCTAATTCGTCAGGACTATGACGAGATGACATTCGCCGTAGGAATGTCAAGATAAGAGGCATGAACGAATCGCTGACACCTCCATCAAAGCGACAGCGCGCCATCGAGGCGGGCGCGCGCGTCTTCCTGCGCTTCGGCTTCGCGCGCGCGACCATGGGCGACATCGCGCAGGCGGCCGGCATGTCGCGGCCGGCGCTCTACCTGATCTTCTGCAGCAAGGAGGAAGTGTTCGAGGCCGTTGTCGCCTACTGGATCGACGACAGTTTGGCGCGGATCGCCGCCGGCCTCGCCACCCGCTCCACGCTCGGTGACAAACTCCGCTTCGCCTGCGAGATCTGGTGCGTGGAGGGACTGGAACTGGCACTTGCCAACCCGGACGTGCGCGACATGACCAGGCTGCCCGCGGTTCGGAAAAGCTACGTTCGCTTTGAGGCCTGCCTGACCGACATCCTGCAGGGGGCGGCCGAGCGGTCGGGCCTCGACGTCACGGCCGGTGATCTGGCGCGGGTGATGGTCTCCGCCATGCAGGGTTTCAAACAGACCGCCCAGAGCAGTGGGGAGATGCGGCACCTGATCGCCGTCCAGATCCTGGCGATTGAACGCGCCCTGGCCTCCGGTCCGCGATCAGGCGAACGCTGATCTTTCCCGTCGGATGATCGTACTGGTCGATGGCGCGCGCATCCCTACTCCGGGGCAGGCGAGGCCAGCGGTTTATCCTTCTCGACGATGTAGGTGGCGACAACCCGGGACCTCTCCGGCCCGTTGCGCACGCTGTGCGGGGTCTCCGGCTGGATCTGAAAGCCGTCACCGGCCTTGATGATGCGGTCCGGTTGGCCCTTGACCGACAAGGTGCTGCTGCCCGAGATCAAATAGCCCGATTCGATTCCGGGATGCGTATGGCGAGGGACGACGGCATTCGGATCGATGTCGACCTCCACGAGGACGCAAACGTATTTGTCGCCTGGATATTCAGTTTTTTGGAGGACGTTGCGGGAAAATCCGGGTTTGGCCTGAGCATCGGCCTCGCGCTGCGAAACAACCAGGCCAACCGCCGCGCAAATCGCGCACGATACAAAGCCGCGTCGCCTGAACATGGACCGCTCCCGTTTCCTCCCGCCCGCAGATTCCACCGCGGCGTGCTGCCTGTCCACAGACCGCCGGACGGAACCAGGAAACGCTGGAATCAGTGCGTCAAAGGTCCGTCTGCCTTCTTCCAGGCGTCGATACCGCCATGGATATGGCACGCGCTTTCCAACCCTGCATCTTGCGCGGCCCGCACCGCCATCGCCGAACGCTCCCCGAAGGCACAGTAGAACAGCAGCCGGCGATCGGTGGTGGAGGCGAGTTCGAAAAGCATCCCGCCAGGCTGAATGTTCTCCTCAAGATCGGAATATGGCGCGTGCAGCGATCCGGGAATCGACCCGTGCTTCCGCCGCTCGGTCTTTTCCCGCAGATCGACCAACACGGTATCTTTGCAGCCCACCATCGCCTGCGCCCGTCCGGCATCCACTGCCCAACCGCGCCGCGAAATCTCCTCCTGCGCGAGGCCCTGGCGCTGATTGGCCGGAACCGCGACGTCCATCATCTTCGGATTGGACAGGTTCAGGCCATTCATCAGCGCGACATAGGCGTCGACGCAGCTAACCTGAAGGCGCGGATTGTAGCGTTTTTCCTCGCCGATCGTGCTGACCGTGTCGCCTTTGTAGTCGTGCGCGGGGAACACCATCGTTTCGTCCGGCAAGCGCAACAGGCGGTTGAAGATCGACTCGTACTGCATCCGCGGACAGCCGTTCTGGAAATCCGTCCGGCCGGTGCCGCGGATCAGCAGCGTGTCGCCGGTGAAGACGCGATCCTGCATTCGGAAGCTATATGAATCGTCGGTATGTCCGGGCGTATAGATCGCCTCCAGTTCGATGCCCTCGATCCGCAGCGTGTCGCCGTCAGACAAACGCATCGACACCACGTCGACACTGGATTGCTCGCCCATCACGGTGATGCAGCGGGTGCTGTCGCGCAGCGCACCCAGTCCGGTGATGTGGTCGGCGTGCAGATGGGTATCGACGGCCTTGACCAGGCGCAGATCGAGTTCCCGGATCAGGGACAGATAGCGGTCCACCTTCTCCAGCACCGGATCGACAATCAGCGCCTCACCGCCGCGACGGGATGCGAGCAAATACGTGTAAGTGCCTGAGGTCGCATCAAAGAGCTGGCGGAAGATCATAAACAACCTCCGTATCGGCTGATCTGAAGGTACTTCTACCACATACGCGCCGATATAGGCGATAAATTTCTTGCAACTTTAGAGCATGATCGCGCTGGGCGGCCAGCGTTTCGTTGGCGTCAGCCAAACTGACGAAACGCGAGGGAACCGTCCGAAGCGCGTGAATCATGCAATCAAACAATGGGATCGAGCGCTTTCGCCCTGCGCGCAGGACATTGCACGCAATGTCCGGGTCAGGGTGAAAACGCTCTATCCGATCGGCGGCCCGACATAGTCCGAAATCGGACGGATCATGCGCCCGGTCTTTTGCTGCTCCATCGCATGCGCCAGCCAGCCGGCGCTGCGCCCGACCGCGAATGCCAAGGTAAAGGCGTCCCTCGGGATGCCGACGGCATCCAGCAGCAGCGCCGCCATGATCTCCACGTTCGGTGGTAGCGTGCGGCCTGGCTTCACCCGCTCGATCGCGACGGCCACGGCTTTTTCCAGCCGGTCGGCCAACGCCATGCGTCCGGCATCCGGCCCCATTACCTGCATCGACCGGCGCATTGCCTCGGCTCGCGGGTCATTGCCGTGAAACACCCGATGACCGAAGCCCATCAGCCGCTCACCGGAGCGCAGCCGCGCTTCCAGCCAGGGTTCCAGGTCTGCCACCGCCTCGGCGGCATCCAGCATGTCCAGCGTCGGACCCGGCGCACCCCCGTGCAGCGCGCCGGTGAATGCGCACCACGCGGCGAGAACGGACGCGGTCAGCGATGCTCGGGTGGAAGCGACCACGCGCGCGGTGAAGGCCGAGGCGCTCAGGCCGCTTTCGGCCATGACGGTGAAATAGGTGTCCAGCGCGGCCACCTTCGCGGGTTCGGGGTCGGCGCCACGCAGCATGCGCAACAGGTCGCCGGCGGTCGAAAGTGCCGGATTGGGTGGCACCGGCGACAACCCGGATGCCTGCCGCACCAGTGCCGGGACCACGACGGTGAAGGCCCCGATCAGGTCCGTGGCGTCCGCGCTATCCGGCTGGGCGGCCAGGGCGATACGCACGCCCTCAAACAGTGAGCGACCGGCGGCCTGTGGCAACCAGGCCGGCAAAGTCTCGTGAGCGGCGATGCGTGCCTGGCCGAAGGCGTCGGAAATGCCGGCACGCGTCAACCCCTCACCCGCGAACCCTTCCCACAGCAGCGCGACGGTGCCCTCGAAGCCGAACTGAGCCACCAAGGTCGGCAGATCGTGGCCGCGGACCCAGACCATGCCGTTGGCCTGGTCCGTGTGACTGAGGATCGTCTCTGCCGCGATAACGCCGTCCAGTCCGCGTGCCATGCTTTTTCTCCGTGATTCAGCGCTGGTTAACCATTCCTGCGTCAGGATCGCCCCCATGCACACTCTCATGGACGACACGCGCGCCCAACCCTCAGCATTGCTGGTGGCGCCACCGGACGATGGCCGCGCACTGTATGTGCAGGGTCTGTTGGCGTTGCGGAACGGCGATGCCGAGGAAGCCGCGGCGTTGCTGACCCAGGCGCTGCGACGGCAGCCGGACCATCATGGCATGCGGCGAAACCTGGTGCGGGCATTGCTGGTCGCCGAACGGTTCGAGCAGGTGTTGGTGCAGGCGAACGCGGCGCTGTCGCAGATGCCGGACGACGCGGAGTTGCATTTCGGCCGCGGCACGGCGCTGAACGCGCTTGGACAACACACACAAGCCTGCGCGGCGTTCGCCCGGGCGCTGTCGTTACAGCCGGACCATGCACCGTCCTGGCTCAACATGGGGAATGCGTCGGCGGATCTGGACGATCTGGTATCCGCCGAGACGTTGTACCGGACCGCCATCCGTCTGGACCCGACCCTGATCGAGGCGCATGCCAGCCTGGGCTACATCCTGACAATGCAGGGCCGGTTGAACGAGGCGATCGATGCCTGTGAGGCAGCAATCGGCCTGCGCGCGGACTTCGCCCAGGCGCATTGGAACCTGGCGATCGCGGCACTGCTGGCCGGCGACCTGCCGCGCGGGTTCGCGGAGTATGAATGGCGCAAGCGGCATGCGCGATATCGGACGGACTTTCCGGACATTCCCGGGCGGCCCTGGGACGGTACCGATGCTGGCGGACAAACGATCCTGGTGCGAGCCGAACAAGGTTTCGGCGATGTCATTCAGTTCGCCCGTTATTTGCCCTTGATCCGAGGAATGGGCGGGAAGCCGGTTCTGGTTTGTGCCCCCTGCCTGGTGCCGTTGATGCAGTCCATGCCCGGGGTTCGGGCGGTTTCCTCCTCAGACCCTTTGCCGGCGTATGATTTGTGGATCGACCAGATTAGCCTCCCCCGGGTTTTCGGGACGACGCTGGAGACAATCCCCACTGCCAACCGCTATCTTTCCGCCGACCCTGCCCGCGTTCGGGCGTGGCACGTTCGGCTGTGCACTTTGATCCCGGAACG
>JAQGHW010000216.1 GCA_028291505.1 Rhodopila sp.
TTGCCCGCCGCCAGTGCTCGCGCCCGGCGTGCCAGATCGACCGCTCGGCCCGCGTCACCCAACGCGGCGTTGAGTTTGGCCGCACCACGCAGCAGGTTGAAGCTGGCGTCCGGGTCGGTGACCAGACCGTTGTCCAGATCGGGAAGGGCTGCCTCGGCAAAGGCCAGGGCTGCCTTGGACTGCGCCGTGGTCGCGGTCTCCGTCGCCAGCTTGCCGGCGAGCATCGCCCGCTGGGTCGGGTCGAAGCTGGCTACATCGGGCGATGCCAGCACGCCGCTGACCGCGTCGATCGCGGCATCGGGGACGCCGGCGCCGATCTGGCCGGAGAAGAGGTTGCCCAACGTTGCTAGCGCGTCGCGCGATGTCGGGCCGCCGACATCCACGGCGATCGCATAGGCTTCCTGATACAGCTTCAGGGCATCCGCCGGCCTGCCCAGCGCGGCAAGCGCCATCGCGTGACGGGTAATCAGCGTGGCGAGTTCGGAACGATGGGTCGGCCCGCCGGCACGCGCGATGGCTTCGGCGGCCTGTAGCGATGCTGTTTCGTCCTCTCGCCGGCCGTGCCGCTCAAAGAACAGTGCGAGAAACAAATGCGCCTCTCCGATCATCGGATCGGCGGGCGGCAAAACCGAGCTGCGGGATTCCAGGGTTTTTCGAAGGGCTGCTTCGGCGGCGGGGAGGTCGCCCTGATGCTCCCGCACAATGCCAAGGTTTTCGGAGAAGATCGCGGTGCACAAGCCTACTTCGAGTGGGGTGACCGCGTTCGGGCAGTCGGCGAGACCGGCTTCGATCAGCGGCAGGGCGGCATCGAATTGCCCGGCGTGGATCATGGACACGGTTTGCTGGTTGACTGGGCGCCAGTCGAAGGCCTGGGCCGCCGCCGGATGCGGCAATGCGAGGGCGAGTCCAAACACGGCAATCAGGTATCGCATATGGCCCCGTTGGATCGGTCTGCCCGCGTAATCGGACCGACTAAAGCGAGGTCGCATATTCCGGCTCTGGATTCAATGATCGCGATCAGGTCCGGGTGCCGCCATGGGGCTCGTGCGCCGCGGAGCCCTTTATGGCGGCATTTCCCTGTATTGGGGCTCATCGTCCTTCGGGTTCAGCCACGCAACCGCGTGCGAGGTCCAGATCCGCATCGCGGGTGCGCTTCCCGGATCGTCGTCCAGTGTCGCAACACGAAGAATGACGTGCGGCTGGGCGGATCGATCCGCCACGAGATGCGAGCCGCACACCGAGCAGAACCGGCGCATCTTGCCGGGGGAGGATTCGTATGCGGTTAGGCTTTCCTCTCCCCTCAGCCAGCGGAAATGCTCGCGCGCGACACGGGCGGTGGATGCAAAGGCACTGGCGTGCGACTTGCGGCACGTCGTGCAGTGGCAATGCATGATCGCCCCGTCCAGTTGCGTTGCCTCGTAGGCGACGGCACCGCACAGACATTGTCCTCGGAGGCTCATTCGTTGCTCTGCCAGTGGTGTTCGGAGGCGGGCACCAGATCGCACAGCACCTTGTCGAGGATACCGATCATGCAGTCGATTTCTACGTCGGTGACGGTCAGGGCGGGCATGAACCGGAGAGAGTCGGGCCGGGGACCGTTGAGCAGCAGTCCGCGCGTCCTGGCCAGGTCAACGACCTCAGCCGCAATGTCGCGCTTGAGGTTGAGGGCCAGCAGCAGGCCCTGGCCGCGTACTTCGCCGCCGCCATGCTTGTCCGACAGCTTGCGCAAACTGTGCGCCAGATGCTCGCCCGCTTGATTTACCCGGTCGAGGAAGCCGGGTTTGGTGATTTCCTCGATCACCGCGCATCCGGCCGCGGCCATCAGCGGACTGCCGCAGAACGTTCCGCCTTGGTCGCCGTAGTCGAAACAGGAGACATCACGATGAGCGACCAGCGCGGCCAGGGGTACGCCGCCGCCGAGGCCTTTACCCAGCGTCATGATGTCGGGCGTCGTTCCGGCGTGCTGGAAACCGAACAGGCTGCCGGTGCGGCCGATGCCCGTCTGGATCTCATCGAGGATGAACAGGATGCCCCGCTTGCGGGTCAGTGCGCGCAGGGCTTGGAGGAACGGTATGGTCGCCTCGAAGACGCCGGCCTCGCCTTGGATCGGCTCCAGCATGACCGCGACTGTGCGCGGCGTGATGGCAGCCTCGACGGCTGCCAGGTCGTTTAGCTGGACCTTGGCGAAACCGGAGACTTTTGGTTCGAAGAGATGCTCCCACTGGGACTTGCCGGATGCGGACATGGTGGCGAGGGTGCGGCCGTGGAAGCCGTGGTCCATGGTGATGATCTCGTAGGCGCCGTCACGATGTTTGGTGCCCCATCTGCGGGCAAGCTTGATGGCGCCCTCATTGGCTTCGGCGCCGCTGTTGGCGAGAAAGACCTGGTGCAGGCCGCTGTGGTGGGCGAGCAGGTCCGAGAGCCGGATCATCTGGTCGTTGTAGAAAGCGGGGCTGCAGTTGATCAGGGTTTCCGCCTGCCGCGCCAGGGCCTGGATGATCGGGCGGGGGGAATGACCGAGGCAGTTCACCGCCCAGCCCTGGATAAAATCGAGATAGCGGCGGCCTTCGGAGTCGGTGAGCCACGAACCCTGGCCCGCGAC
>JAQGHW010000106.1 GCA_028291505.1 Rhodopila sp.
TTTTTTTGGACGACAATGATGGCTTCGGCACGGGCGAGGCGCCGCGTGAGATGGGCGTTATCCTTTTGCAATGATGCAACCTCGGCCAGGTGGGGATTTGGCAGCGCGGTTCTCGGGCCACGCTTGACCGGCGTCAGCGCACCGAAGGCACCGGCGTCGCGCTGACGACGCCAGTCGCACAAGGTTGAGGAGTAGACGCCTTCCCGGCGCAGAACCGCACCAATCCCACCAACCTCGGCGGCGCGGTCGGTCTCGGCGAGGATGCGCAGCTTGTCGCGGGCGGTGAACGTCCGCCGGCGCGGGCGGTTCGATAATTCGGGAGATGCCGAGGCGGGTGCCGCCACGACCGTCGGCCTCCGGCCTTTGTCCGTGGCGGCACCCGCCTCGACGTCGTTCTGTGTGGGGAGCATCGGCATGAGTGAGGTAATCCTTCCGCGCCTGCGGGTCTAAACTCCCGCGGGGTAGATGTCTCATCTTCATTGGCACGGAGGGGTGGCGCGGCGAAGGGAGCGCCATCGGAGGGCAAGCAATCGGGCCTGCAGTGAGAGCGTTGGCGGGCGGCGAAGCTGGAGGACCTGCTTGGGGACATGACACCGATGGAGTTCATCCTTCGTTTCGCTTTCAGCAATCCCGATCTGGATACCACCATCGTTGGCACGGTGAACCCGGCGCATCTGCGGTCAAACGTCGAAATGCTGGAGCGAGGGCCTTTGCCGCAGGATCTCTATGCTGAAGCAAAGCTGCGTCTTGCCGCCGCCGGTTCAGCCCCGGTAGCACCATAGCGTTGGTTCGGCGCTTTCACGCCTGGCGGAAACCCGGGTGGGCGTCCGCCTGACCAGGGGTTGCCCCGATCAGTGAGCAAGGCCGCCGTCACACGCTCAGGGGTCAACGGCAGGTCGCGCAGCCGCGCCCCGAGGGCATGGGCGACCCCGTTGTCGATCGCAGCGGCGTCGGCCCGGCAGTCGCCCCACCCACACCAAGCGAGTCTAGTTTCCGGAAGCCCGGATCCCGCTCGTCGTCGCGGGATCGACCGAGATTGGACGCCCGCCCGAGATCATATTGTGCAGCAGGAGGATGTTGCTCGCGTCGTTGACCACGATCGGCGAATTGAGGTCGCCGGCTCCATTCCATTTGTTCTGCAAGGGCTGGGTGTTGGTGTTCCTCACGGTGTTTCCTTGCAGGACCACATCGTTCGCCGAGGAGATGTAGAAGGCCGGTCCTGGCACATTGCTGACCAGATTGTCCCTGAAGACGATATTCTGGTTCACGGGCGGATTGTGGGCCTCGGCGGTGTAGGTCATCCCCTGCCGCGAAAGGACGATCGCAGCCGGACCGCCGCCAGCGCCCGTGTCGGATATCTTGTTGTTGGCGATCACGACGTCCTGGGCGCCAGGACCTTCCGGGGCGAACATCGTCAGATAGAGGGCATACAGGGTCTGCCCCGCGAACGTGTTGCCCTCCACGAGGCCATAGGCGGTCTGCAGCAGGGCGCCCCGAGCGCGATTGTGCAGGAACTGGTTGTTGCGGACGGCGCGCGGCGGAGACGTTCAGGTCCACCATGAAGCCGCCCTTGACAGACGCCGGGATGACGTGGTCCAGGGCCAAGACGTTCGTCTGATCCGTGGGTCTCGGCGTGATCGCGACGATGCGCCATTGGCCGGGTTCGGCCTTCATTTCGGAATCCTGATTATACACATTCCTCAGCTGGTTTTGGCGGGTATATTCGGACCAGATCATGCATAAACATCGGCCAGCTTAAGCAGCCGGTAGGGCATGGGCGTCGTCCGGACGGCAGCCCAGGCCAGCCGAGGTATCATCGCACCGAGATCGTATCGTCGGTTGAAGCGGTATTCGAACTCGGCGAGGTATCGCGGAGCGTGCTTCTGATCGATCGCTCGATAGGTTCCAACGATGGCGGCTTTGATATTGCCCAGTGCCGTGTTGACCCATTTGAAAGTGGGGGTGCGCGCGGCGGCAGCGCCGGAGCCGGTCTTGACGACCTTATGCGCGCACCCTGCTTTGGCGACGGCACCGAAACAAGCCAGGCCATCGCTGACAACCTCGCACTTCGGATCGAGGCTGCGCTTGGCGAAATTCGACAGCGCGTGGTTGCAGAAGCTGGTCACCCGACGCAGTTTCAGGCGCACCGGCTTGCCCTCCGGTGTGGTCTCGACGGCGGCGACGAACGGCGTCTTGCCGGGCGCACCGCGGCCGCGCTTGCCCCCGGAACGTTCGCCGCCGAGGTAGGCGTCGTCGATCTCAACGCGCCCACTCAACGGCTTGGTGGCGTCACGCTCCATCATCACCTGCGCCAGCTTGTGTTTGATCTTCCAGGCGGTGGTCTGCGTCACCCCGAGGCGACGGCCCAGCTCGATGCTGGAGATGCCTTGCTTGCTCTGGGTCAGATGATACATGGCGCGAAACCACAGGCGCAGCGGCAGGTGGGTCGAGGCGAAGATCGTGCCCGCGATCGGCGAGGTCTGGCGGCGGCAGGCGTTGCATTGGAACAGCCCACGGGATCTCACCTCGCAATACGCCCGCCCGCCACAGGCCGGGCATTCGAAGCCATGCGGCCATCGTGATGCGATCACCGCCGCCCGGCATTTCTCCTCGGTGCCGTAGACCGCCTCGAAGCCCGCCTCACTGAGGCCTTTCTGAAATTGCACCTTGTTCCGAGCCATTGCCGCATCCCGCTAAACTTCCTGTTCAC
>JAQGHW010000275.1 GCA_028291505.1 Rhodopila sp.
GGACTGGGGCTTCTGCGGCATTGTGTGTTGGAACAGGGATGAACACTGATCTGAAGGGATGAACACGGATATTTCGATTAAGGAGTACTCGCGGATGTTGCGCGGTCTTCACGGCCAGTCGGTTCAAAGGTGCGGTTTGGTTGAGCGGGGCTTTGATCGGTGTTCATCCGTGGTTCCGGTCTGATGTTTCACAGGCGCTCGCGATGAGCCACTAGCGGCGCGGGGTTTGCATGGTGGTTGCGGCTGCCTCATCCTGAGTAGCGTGTGAACCAAGGCCCTGCATGTCTCCGCCAGTCGAAATGGTCGTTTCCAACACCTTGCTGCCCGAACGGGCGGATGTCGTGATCATTGGCGGGGGCATCATCGGCGTTTCGACGGCGCTGTTCCTGGCGGAAAAAGGCATCGACGTCGTGCTGTGCGAGAAAGGCCGCATTGGCGGGGAGCAATCGTCGCGCAACTGGGGCTGGTGCCGCACGATGGGCCGCGACACGTCGGAGATTCCGCTGGCGATGGAAAGCCTGCGGCTCTGGCGCGACATGAACCGGCGCACCAACCGGGAGACCGGCTTCCGGCAGGCCGGGATCATGTATCTCTGCCAGACCGAGGCCGAGGTCGCGGCGCAGGAATCCTGGCTGGGTCACGCCGCCCAATACCAGGTCGATGCCCGTCTGCTGCGCGGGTCCGCTTTGGATCGGGCCATGCCGGGGGCTGCCAGCGGCTTCATTGCCGGACTGCACACCCCGACCGACGGGAAGGCGGAGCCCGCGCTCGCGGCGCCCGCCATCGCCGAGGCCGCGCGTGATCACGGTGCCCAGATCTTCACCAATACCGCGGTGCGGGGGATCGAACGAACCGCCGGCCGTGTAACGAGCGTCGTTACTGAGCGTGGACGTATCGCCTGCCAATCGGTGGTCCTGGCTGGCGGGGCATGGTCCCGGCTGTTCGCCGGCAATGCGGGCCTGGATCTGCCGCAATTGAAGGTGCTGGGGTCGGTGTTCCGCACCCGGAAGCTGAATGGGCCGGATATTACCGCCGCCGGGTCGGTCTTCGCCTTCCGCAAGCGCATCGACGGCGGCTATTCGATCGCTCGCCGTAATGCCAACACCGCCGAGATCACGCCGGATCACTTCCGGCTGCTGCACGATTTCCTGCCTCGCGTGATCAACAACCGGAATGAGATCCGCCTGCGCGTTGGTGTGCGATCCTGGGAGGAGCTGCGGACCGCGCGGCGCTGGTCGCTGGATCAAGTCACGCCGTTCGAGGCGGTGCGGGTGCTGGACCCCAAGCCGAAACAAGGCATCCTGGCCGAGGCCCGTTCGGTGCTGGCGAAAGCGTTCCCCGCCTTCGCCGACATGGAGGTGGTGGAGAGCTGGGCCGGCCTGATGGACGTCACCCCCGATGCGGTGCCGGTGATCGATCAGGTGGGCCACATGCCGGGCTTCTTTGTTGCCACGGGCTTCTCCGGCCATGGGTTCGGCATTGGTCCGGGCGCTGGGCGCCTGATGGCCGACCTGGTCGCCGGAGATCCACCCGTGGTCGATCCGACGCCGTTCCGCCTTGCCCGTTTCCCGCGCACGAAAGGCGCTTGATCATGCGGAATATCCCGATCATCGACGTGTCCCCTTTGCGGTCCGGCGATCCGGCCCAGCGCGCGGGCTGTGCGGCGGTGTTGGGACGTGCCTGCCGCGACATCGGCTTCTTCTATGTCACTGGCCACGGCATCCCGCCGGTGGTGGCCACCGGTATCTTCGACGCCGCTCGGGCATTCTTCGCTCTGCCGCCCGAGCAGAAGGATCTGGTGTCGTATGCGCGGTCCGCGCACAACCGGGGCTATATCGGCCTTGGGCAGGAGCGGCTGGACGCGGCGACGGCACCCGACCAGAAGGAGGCGTTCAATATTGGCCTGGAGCTGGCGCCGGACGATTGCGAACTGCTGGCCGGCAAGCCGTTCCGCGGCGTCAACCTTTGGCCCGACCTTCCCGGGTGGCGAGACCAGGCTTTGGCCTATTATGAGGCCTGCACGCGGCTGACTGTCGAGATCCACCGGGGCTTCG
Organism: Rhodopila sp.; assembly: GCA_028291505.1. GTDB lineage: Bacteria > Pseudomonadota > Alphaproteobacteria > Acetobacterales > Acetobacteraceae > Rhodopila. Next base: position 2,055 of record JAQGHW010000275.1, read on the forward strand.
CCCTGGACCTGGAACTGGATGAGGCGTTCTTCACCCCGCAGCTGGCCCGGCCGATGACTACCCTTCGGCTGCTGCATTACCCGCCGGGCAAAGGTGCGAACCTGGGGGCTGGAACCCATACCGACTACGGCAACCTGACGATTCTGGCGACCGATGGGGTCGCCGGCCTGCAGGTTCGCCGGCGCGACGGCACCTGGATCGACGCGCCGCATGTCCCGGGCGCGTTTGTCTGCAACATCGGCGACTGCCTGATGCGCTGGACCAACGACGTTTACGTCTCCACGCCGCATCGGGTGCGGCAGCCGGCGACCGAGCGCTACTCGGTGGCTTATTTCGCCGATCCCAATCCGGATGCGGTGGTTCAGGCGCTGCCTACGTGCCTGGCGGCGGGGGCTGCGCCGTCGTACCAGCCGATCTTGGCTGGGGCTTATCTGCGGTCGAGACTTGACCCGACATATCAGCACTGGAAGGCGAGCGCGGCCTCGTAGGTGTGAGGGCGATCGCATTCGGTATGGGCAACCGAGGGGGTGGTCGTTGCGGGCCCGGGGGGTAGCTGTGCCACCGCGGGTGGGTAGCCTTAGTCGCACTGGTCGAGATCTGATGCGGAACAAGGATCGCCGCACGCATACGCGCCATTCCGCTTCGGCTGGGCAGCGGGGCATCGGGATGGGCTAGCTTCGGGTTCGGCAGGAGCACGTCCACAACCCCAATGAATACCACGTCCACCGCATCGCAACGCGCGATGTTCGTTTTCATCTGCTTTGTCTGGGGCACTACCTGGCTGGCGATGAAGGTCGGCATCTCGACCGTCTCCCCGGGTGTCTTCGCCGGTCTGCGGTGGAGTATCGCGGGCGCCATCATCCTGGGATTCCGGGCGTTCCGTGGTCAGCGGGTGATGCCGCCGCCTCGGCTGATCCCGCGACTGGTGTTCGTCTCGGTGGTGCTGATCACGCTCAACCAGATCATTCAGCTGTATGGGTTGAAGCACATTACGGCTGGGCTGGCGGCGGTGATCAGTTCGGCGTTGACGCCGATCGCGCTGCTGGTGTTTTCCGTGGCCGCGGGGCAGGAGCGGTTCAGCGCCCGGCAGCTTGGTGCGATTGGCGTGGGCATCGTCGGGGTGGTGATGCTGTTCGGGCCTGCCGCGGTGGCTGGCACACTGGATGTGTGGGAGCTGATCGGCGCGGCCCTGGTCACGATTGGCGTGCTTTTCTATACGGCGGGGTCGGTGATGACTCGCCCGATCATGCGGACACTGGAGCCGGTGCAACTGGCGGGGCTGACCGATCTGATCGGCGGAGTCGTGCTTCTGGTGGCCTCGCTGGCGGTCGAGCCGGGTGCGTGGGAGTCGATGCGCCTGGAATGGGGCTGGCCGGCGTTCCTGGGCTGGCTTTATCTGCTGGTTCCGGGGGCGCTGATGTCCACCACGATGTATTTTCTGCTGGTCCGCGACTGGGGGGCGAGCCGGCCGGGAACCTATGCGTTCATTTCCCCGGTCATTGCGGTTGTGCTGGGGTGTTCGTTTTTTGGTGAGAAAGTCGATTGGGGCGATGCGGTGGGGATGACGCTGATGCTGGGAGCGGCAGGGTTGGCGCTGCGGCCCGCGCGTTATGTCGTTGCGCCGGTTTCCGTGCCGTCTGTGCCTTCGCCGGGGTTGGCGGCGCGGTGATCGTTTTTGGGTGTTGGATGGACCGCGGATTAAGCAAGCGGTTTTGACACAGAGGAAGAAGGGAGGGGGGCACAGAGGACACGGAGAGGAAGGTTTTTGGCGCTTCGCGCGGTTGATCACTGACGCGACTACTTCGGTCCTGAGCGAACTAATCCGCCGGGACTTCGCTTGCCTTGATACCCATTGTCGCGGGCATGGAAGACAAGCACTTCGGTTTGACCGTTCTCGCGACTAGCCTGGCCTTTGTCCTGGTCCAGCTTGACGTTTCGATTATCAACGTGGCGCTCGCCACCATTGGCGCGCGGCTTGATACCGGCATCCCGGGCCTGCGATGGGTGGTGGATGCCTATGCCGTCACGTTCGCCTCGCTGTTGTTGTTGGCCGGCGGGTTGGGCGATCGTATCGGGTCGCGGCTTATGTTCATGGTGGGGTTGGCCACTTTTACCGTGGCCTCGATCCTTTGTGGCCTGGCGCCTGGTTCCGGCTGGCTGATCGCGGCGCGGGTGCTGCAAGGGGCGGGGGCGGCGGCGTTGGTGCCGAGCAGCCTGGCGCTGCTGAGCCTTGGCTGCGGTGATGATGCGGCGCCCCGAGCGTGTGGGGAGTGGGCATGTGGACGGCGGCCGGCAGCGTGGGGTTGGCGGCGGGACCGCTGCTGGGCGGTGTCATGGTCGACCTGTTGGGGTGGCGCAGCATCTTCCTGGTTAACTTGCCGATCGGGGTGTTGGGGCTTTGGCTGACGTGGCGGTTCGTGGCTCCGTCTCGCGGGTCCCGGCACCCGATCGACTGGACCGGCCAGTTTCTTGCCGTTGTGGCGTTGCTGTGCGTGACCGGTTCGGTGATCGAGGCGCACCGCTTCGGTTGGTCGTCGTTTCCGATCTGCGCCGGGTTGGGCGCGGCGGTCCTGGTGCTGGGGGCGTTTATCGCGGTGGAATGCCGTCATGCCCATCCGTTGTTGCCGCTCGGGTTTTTTCGGCAGCGGACGTTCTCGGGTGCTACGGTGGTGGGTTTCCTGCTGAACCTGACGCTGTATGGGTGGCTGTTTGTCCTCGGTCTGTATTTCCAGCGCACCATGCACTGGTCCGCGTGGGTCAGCGGCATCGCCTTCATCCCGCTGCCGGTGGTGCTGGGGATCGCCAATGTCCTGGCTCGCCGGGTGGGGGCTTGGCTTGGGGCGGCGGGAGCGATGGCCTCCGGATTGCTGATCGCGGCGTGCGGTGCGGCGAGCCTGGCCGGCATCGGCCCTGACACATCCTATGGCGGGATGCTCGGCGGGCTGGTGCTGATCCCGGCCGGCATTGGCATCACGGTGCCGGTGATGACGGCGGTGTTGCTGGGCAGCGTGCCGCAATCGCGAGCGGGGGTCGCGTCGGGAGCGTTGAATGCGGTGCGCCAGGCCGGGGGTGCCATTGGAGTCGCGTTGTTCGGTGGCCTGTCGAGTTACGCCGCCTTCGGGTTGGGTTGCGGGTTGTTGATCGCTGCGTCGGTCATCGCGGCGGGGCTGATCCGCACCGTCAAGCCAGCGCAACAACCGGCAGGCGTGATGGCGGGGGCCGCGCCTATCTGTCGGTGACACAACGGAGACACCGCCATGCATCAGGTCACCCAGCCCGCCATCCTGTATTTCGGCACGCCTGTCGTGCTGATCAGCACCGTCAACGAGGATGGATCGTTCAATCTTGCCCCGATGTCCTCCGCCTGGTGGCTCGGGCAGCGCTGCGTCCTGGGACTGTCGGCGGTGTCGAAGACGACGCAGAATTTGATCCGCACCGGACAATGCGTGTTGAACCTGCCTTCGGGTGCGATGGCGGCGGAGGTGGATCGCATCGCTCGCACCACCGGCAGCGATCCGGTGCCGGAGGGCAAGGTTCGGCGCGGGTACCGGTTCGTGGGGGAGAAGTTCGAGACCGCGGGGCTTACGCCGATCGCCTCGCTGACCGTCAAGGCTCCCCGTGCGATGGAGTGTCCGGTGCAGTTGGAAGCGGAACTGGAGGAGGTGCATCCGATCGCCGACAAGGACCCGGCGTGGCGCGGCCGCAGCCTGGCGCTGCATGTCGTGGTTCGGAAGGTGCATGCGGCGACCGATATCCTGGCGGACGGCGAGCCCGACCGCATCGATCCGGACAAATGGCGGCCGCTGATTTTCAGTTTCCAACACTTCTATGGCCTGACGCCGGGGAAGGTGCACGGGTCCGAACTTGCGAAAATCCCGGAGGCCGCCTATCGCGCCTGAACCACGCGGAGGGCAGGCGAATGATCCGGATACTGAAGCACGGCGCGACCGAGGCCGAGAAGACTGAAGCGGACCGCAAGGTGCGGCAGACGGTGGAAGCGATCCTGGAGGATATCTCGGCCCGCGGCGACGCGGCGGTGCGTGATTTGTCGGCGAAATTCGACAAATGGGAACCCGCCGCGTTCCGGCTGCGGCCGGATGAGATACAGTCTTTGATGGACAGTTTGCCCGATCAGGTGATTACCGACATCAAGTTCGCGCAGGCTCAGATTCGCCGGTTCGCGCAGGCTCAGAAGGACGCTTTGCGGGACATCGAGGTTGAGACGCTGCCGGGCATCCGGTTGGGGCATAAGAACATCCCGGTCAACAGCGTTGGGTGCTATGTGCCGGGCGGGCGGTATCCGATGGTGGCCTCCGCCCATATGTCTGTGCTGAC
>JAQGHW010000292.1 GCA_028291505.1 Rhodopila sp.
CGGGTTAACAGTACCGACAACTGCTCCGGCAAGGCCACTGTGATCGATCGGAGAGGTAAGTGCCTCTGGATTGCTGCCGGCGCCGTGCGCCGGACTGATATCGTTTGCCAACACATCCTGCCCACCGGTCATCCCAACGCATAACCAGCGCTCCGAGGCGTTCTGCTACGCCGCTAGGCTCACCTCGGTACGCCCGGCCACGCCAGACCGGCGTGTGCAAATCGATCCATCACGAATCAGCAGTCACAATATGACTACGCTGTAATTCATCTTTCCGCGCCGTTCACATCGGCTGGGTATATGGGTATAGAGTCCAACTTCGCCGGTGGGTCAGTAAGCATCACTGGGTATCCATCCTCGGCGGAAGGCGCCCAAGTTGATTCGACGCAAAGCGTTACCCGAGATTCGAATTACACGCTGTTGGACGGAACCGCCCTCGGTGAAGGGTCCAGTGGCGGTCCAGTCTGGATCGAGACCACCGGCGGGGCAAGTGTCGTCGGTGTGGTTTCGAGCGAGTCGGTTACGAACGGCACCGGCTACAACAATTTGATCACGACGGCTGAATTCAATCAAATCGAAGCTTGGGTACAGCAGGATGATGCCACAAGCACGCCCACGCCTACACCAACGCCTACTCCAACACTCGGTCTCGATGTCCTTGATACGACCACTGGTCAGCTTTTGCTCGCTGCCGCGCAGCCCTACACTGGCCCAGTGAGCGGATTGACCAGCGAGTATATCACCAGATCGGAAGGCCCGGCTACTCATTGACGCTCGTCAACGTCCCACGCAACCGCATCCCTTAGTATTAGCTTGTGTCCCAGGTGGTCGGGCACCACTGTGAGAAGGAACTGGTCGTGGTCCTTGAACTCATCCAGGACGATAAACGCCGCGGCCCGTTGGTAGCACGGCTTCGCCGGCAGATCGGCCTCAGAACCACCGGAACAAGGAACAGTTGTGTCCTTCACGGGTTGGAGGTGCGCCGACGATTGAGGACGAGACGTCAACCGGCCGTCGCACACGCACACCATCCGCCTGATCAGTCCAAGGACGACACCATGCTGCAAGCCGCCGCCCGCAGCGAAACACGAGAGGTCAGCCTGTTTGATCCGATCCGCCTTGGTGCCCTGATCCTGGCGAACCGGATTGTCACGCCGCCTGTCACGTGCAGCCGCGCGAGCAGTGACGGAGATGGCTTCTGGCCGTTCGTGGTGCCTCGTGCGCTGGAGATCGATGAGATCCCGGGGATCATTGAGCAGTACCGCCATGCGGCGCGATGCGCCAAGCAGGCGGGGCTCGTCGGCGCCGAGATCCAGGCGGCAAACGCCAACCTGCTCGACCACGTTCATCCGCGACAGCACCGACAAGCGTAACGACCAATACGGCGGCAGCCGGGAGAACCGAGTGCGGTTGGGGCTGGAGGTTGCGCAGGCCGTGGTGGGGGTCTGGGGTGGCGAGCGAGTCGGGATACCCTTGGATAGCGACGTGATGGGCACCTACGGCAACCTCGTTGAGCAGCTCAACCCACTCGGACTGGTCTATGTTCACTGTGTTGAGGACGAAACAACCGGCCAGCGCAACACTCCTAGCGACATGAGCTTCCTCGAGCTACGCCGACGATTTAACGGCCGCGATATTGCGAACGACGATTACGATCTCCGTATCACAACCCGAGTACTGCTAGACGGGCTGGCGGACCTAATTGCCTTTGGACGACCGTTCATCGCGAACCCCGACCCGGTTGCTCGGCTACGCAACGAATGGATCCTGACCGAGGCGCCCAAGGAGACGTGGTATGGCGGGGGCACCAAGGGCTATATCGGTTGGCCAACGTACCAGAAGCCGCCCAAGGACGCCGCCGCCAACTACGGGCAGGGGATCTGAGATGAAGATCGCCCAGGTTGCGCCTCTGGCCGAGAGCGTACCGCCGGCACTTTACGGGGGCACCGAGCGGATCGTCTCCTACCTTACGGAGGAGCTTGTTGCCCTGGGTCATGACGTCACGCTGTTTGCCAGCGGCGATTCCATCACCGACGCCGAACTGGTATCCATTTGCCCGCACGCGCTGCGACTCAGCCCGGACTGCTGTGACGCGGCGGCGGCGCAAGCCCTTCAGATGGAACTGCTCTTATCGCGCGCCCAGGAATTCGACGTCCTGCACTTCCATACCGACTGGGCGCACTTGCCGCTATTCTCGCGTCTAGGCGTGTCAATTCTGATGACCCTGCATGGACGGCTCGATTTTCCCGATGTGCCTCGTCTGCTCTATCAGGCCCGCGACGTGGCAGTCGTTTCGATTTCGGAGGCCCAGCGCCACCCCGTCGCCCATGCGAACTGGATAGGGAACGTGCCGCATGGCTTGCCCTTCGACCTGCTGCAGCCGCAGCTAAAGCCTGGCAAATACCTGGCGTTCCTAGGGCGGATGTGCCGGGACAAGGGCCCGGATGCGGCCATCCGACTGGCCCGGATACTTGGGCAGCCGATCCGGCTGGCGGCGAAGATCGCCAAGGGTGACCAGGAGTATTTCGACACCGTGGTTCGCCCGCTGTTGACCGACCCAGGCGTGGAATTTATCGGCGAGATCAGCGCGAGCCAGAAGGCTTCGTTCCTCGGCGACGCGTCGGCGCTTTTGTTCCCGATCGACTGGCCGGAGCCTTTCGGCCGCGTCATGATCGAGGCGATGGCCTGCGGCACGCCGGTGATCGCCATGCGCCGTGGATCAGTCCCCGAGGTAATTCGCGACGGCGTGAGCGGCTATGTCGTCAATAGCGAAATGGAATTCCTTGCCGCCATCGACCAGGTCGGCGACTGTTCACGTGCTGGGGTGCGCCAAGAGTTCGAGACGCGCTTTACCAGCCGTCGGATGGCCCAGGACTACGTCCGTATATACCAAAAGCTTTTGAGGCAGACCGCCACCAAAGCCTCACAGGATTGGCGGGACCGAATCGCGATCGGGGATAAGCGGCCTCGCCAGACCGTACAATCCGTCCGTCTGGTGGCGGCCCCTGTCGCGCCGATCTCTCCTCGCGCACCGAGCGGGTAGGAAGAATGTCAAGAGCGGTTCTGCCGCGAACGCAAAACAACGAGCCCAGCCCTGTGACGCTTTCGGCCAACAGCGCCGTCACCGAGGATGGGCAGCGCGATCCATGCGGAAGCCGAACGGGAAGCTCCCTGCCCATGACTGTATCCGTCGTCCTGGCATGCGCCATTGTGCTGCCGGGTCTGTGGACAGCCCGAAGTTTCCTGCTGGCCCTCGTCTGGGCCGCGATAATCGCCGTCGCGGCGTGGCCGATCTATCGGCGCTTTGTCGCGGCGTTCCCAAAGCGACGCACGGAGACCCCAGCCGCGGCACTTTTCACACTACTCACCGGCCTTGTCGTTCTGCTACCCCTCGCTTACGGGGCCGTCGTGGCACTTGTAGGCGATTATACCCCGACTCAGTGAGAATCCGCGCGCATCCTCTTGCCAAACGGCGCGAACCAGATTCTACCGTTTCTATGATCCGAGTTGGTTTCCTGGACCCTGAAGCGCGACGCGACCTGATCGAACTGGCACGCGACGGCTCGGCTGCGCATCGCCTGGCGCGGCGCGCCAACGCGCTGGTGTTACTCGACCAGGGCATGAGCTGCAGCGATGTCGCCAAGGTGCTGCTGCTGG
>JAQGHW010000949.1 GCA_028291505.1 Rhodopila sp.
GGCATGAACTCGGTTGGCTGGATCGCCGCGGCGAAGTCCTTGAAAACCGGCTGCCCATCGGCGCCTAGCCGAAACAGCAGTTCCGGCATGAACACCGGCACCAACCGCGCCAAAGCGGTGCGGAAACTGGTCTGCATCTGCTCGATGTCGGGATCGGGCGTCCATACCGGATCGGACGACTCCACCAGCGTGGCACCCAGCCTGCCGCCCAACACCGTCTTGATCTCAACCGCGACCGCGGTGGTGATGGGTTCGACATGCTTCGTTTCGGGGTTGAGCATAGACTCCCGGATGACGCCGATGCGCATGCCCGACAGCGCGCCGGGCTCACCCGACATCGTTGCATGCGACGCATAAGCCGTTGGCAGAACGGACGAGCGCGGCACCGTCGTATAGGGATCGCGCGGATCGTAGTAGCCGTTGACCGGGTCCTTCAACGCGTCCAGCACTTTTGCCGCGTCACCGATGCGGCGGGCATGGATGCCGCTGCGGTCGCAGTAGATGTCCGCGCCGATCGCCCCGCCATCGAAACCGATCATCGCCTTGTGCGGCAGCAGCAGCGCCACCGAGTTATGATTGGACGGACCACGGCACGATGCTCGGGTTTCCTCGCCAAGGCTGATCATTACCATGTTGGTGCTGACCGACAGGGCAGAGCCGGAGCTTGAACCCAAGGACGCGGCCCGTGTGGTGTCATACGGATTGGACGGATTGCCGGCCCAGGTGCTGCGCTGATACCCCAGTGTCGACGGCAGCACCTTGTCTGGATGGTTGCGCCCGCCAGGATCCCCTGCCCGTCCATTGTATTCGGTGTTCACCGCCTTGGCGAAGATGATCGCCCCCTTGGCCCGGAGCTGTTCGACCAGGAGGTGGTCGCGCGCGGGAAAATCCATGTCGTAGACGGCATCGCCTCCACCGGTGGAGCGCATGTCCTTGGTGTCGAACGGATCCTTGAAGGAGAACACGACCCCGTACATCGGCAGCTTCGCCAGGTCGGGACTGGCGCCGTACTCGGCATCCAATTCAGCCGCCCGCTCCAGCGCATCGGGTTGCTGCCGGAACGTCTCGCAAACCGGCGGTGCGCCGGGCGGCAGCGGCCCCTGCGACGGATGGCGGTCGAAATCCCCACGGCAGGTGACGGATCGCTCGCCACGGATGTTGATCGTGCCGAGGGCATTAACCTGCCCGGCGTTCGGGATGCCAACGATCATGCCGAATTGCTGTTGCACCGCCGGATTGGATGCCGTGGGCTCCATGCGGCCGAATTCCAGCGGAGGGCCGGTGTATTTGTCCAGATCCGGCAGGATTGCCGAAGCTTTCTCCGTCCGCGTCGGGAACCGCAGCGGCGTCCCGCCCCGGATGACGCCAGGCGATTCCGGGACCGGCTCACCGTCCTCGGTGACCAACATGCTGCTGACCCCGTTGTAGGCGCGAACCCGGTCGATATAGTGTTGGACGACGGCGACGCAGGTGGTCTGTCCGTCACGGATCGCCCGGTGCAGATCGTCGATGGTCGCCTCTTCAAGGCGGAACGGTTGACCATGCGTCATCAGGCAATCCTTCTTCGGTGTGGTTGCTGGTACGCAATTCCGATGCCAGCGGAAAGGGGATCAAAGCATGGGTCGGCAGATCGAGGAACTCGCACGGTTCACCGCCGAGACCGGATGGGACGACATTCCGACATCCGTGCAGCAGCACGCGAAGTTGGTCGTCCTGGATACGTTGGGCGTCATTCTCGCCGGAACCGAACGGCCGGAGGTGCGGGCGTTGCGCGATCGCCTGGGCGGGACGGCGGGAAGCGGAGCGACGGTCTACGGGCGCGGCTGGCCGACCAACGATCCACGCACCGCGGCTTTGCTGAACGGGATCGCCGGGCGCTCGATCGAGCTGTGCGAGGGCCTGCGCATGGTGTCCGGCCAGGCTGCGGCGCAGGTGCTCCCGGGTCTGCTGGCGGTCGGGGAAGCGTGCGGACGTTCCGGCAAGGATATGATGACCGCCTTCGTCCTGGGCTACGATGTCGCAGCCAGGCTTTGCGGTGCCTTCACCCCCTGGCCGTTGGCTCATCAGAACGGCCAGGCCTGCCTGCTGGCAGCCGCCGCGGCCGGCGCCAGGTTGCGTGGTCTGGACGCCCCCGGGATCAGCCGAGCGATGCGGATCGGCGTGACGCTGGTATTGACGCCCAGCTATACGAATGTGGTGGCTGGGGCGACAGCGCTCAACGTGGCAGGCGGCATGAGCGGCTTCGCGGCGGCACTGGCACCGGAACTGGCTCTCGCAGGGTTCGAGGCGCAAACCGATGCGATCGAGGAAGCGCTGGCGAACCTGGTCGGAGCCGGATTCAATCCGGACGGTTTGCTGGATGAACTCGGCTCCACCTGGCACATCACGCTGAACTATTTCCGGCTCTATGCGTGCTGCAATCCGGTCCATCCCGCGCTGGACGCGTTATCGGAGGCACTGGCGGAATTGCGCCCCACCGCGGATCAAATCGATCGGATCGACATCGCGACGTATCGTTTTGCGTCGGTGATGCGCAACCCCGATCCGCCGAACTATTTCGCGTCCAAATACTCGTTGCCTCATGCCGCCGCTGCCATGGTCGTTACGGGCGGCGCGGGCCATGCTTCACTGGGCGACGCGGCGTTGAAGGACCCTGTCATCGCCGCGCTGCGCCACCGGGTGCACATCACGGAAGACCCAGCGATGACCGCGTTGTTGCCATCATCGCGGCCGGCTCGGGTCAGCGTGATACTGACGGACGGACGGCAGGCGACGCGCGCCGTCGATAGTCATCGGGGCGACTTCAACCAGCCGTTCGCGGAGTCCGAAATCCGAACGAAGTTCCGGGAATTGGCGGGTGAGGTGTTGACGCAGGAAGGCGTATCGGCGGTCGAGGCGTCGGTCGATGCCTGTGAGCAATGGAACAGCGTGGGCGAACTGCCGACGCTGCTGCGTCGTTACGGTCGGATCTAACTGTGCCACCCACTTGTCATCGCAACAATCGACGCAACGCTGCGGTCTCGATGTGCATGCCCGCGACCGAAGGCGGCGAAACTGCCCACTGACATCCTATCGTGGGGGATCGGCAGAAAAGTTAGGTTTTGACACAGATTTTCACGGATTAAGCACACAGATTAGAGGGATAGCAGTAGCAAGTCGCCTACTCTATTGGCGTCGTGTACGCATCAGGATAAGGCTGCGGATTGGTCCGGATCTAGCTGTGAGAGGCGCTTACTAATCTTTCGGTGTAATCTGTGCGCTTACTCTGTGAAAATCTGTGTTATATTCTTAACCTTTTTCGGCTGTAGCAACACACGAAACTGCGGTCAAACCCGCATCCGCCGATGGCGGCGACCGCATTCCATGCAGCAAAATCCCGCCAGTGCAGCAGTCGGCGGAGCGCTCGACGGAACGTACTCCGCAAAGCGCCGCACCCCTCTACGCGACCCTCAGTGCGAAATCTTCTCCAGTTCCAGATTGCTGGTCCGTGGCCCGAAGATGCCGATGGACAACACGACCATCAGCATCGCGAAGGCGATCAGCCCGAACACCCCGCTGGTGCCGTTGAATTCGGCGAAGAACCACCCGATGATGAAGCTCGCGAACACCGTGCTGATGCGGCTGAACGCGTAGGTGAAGCCAACTGCTCGCGCCCGCACGCGGGTCGGGAAAAGCTCCGACTGATAGCTGTGGAACGAGTAGGACAGCACGTTGTTCGACAGCGTGATCAGCACGCCGAACAGGATCAGCAGCGGCATGGTGGATTGCTGCGAGAACAGCACGCCGAACACGCCGATGCAGATCGCCGCGCCCACCAGTTGCCACTTGCGCTCGAACTTGTCGGCGAAGGTCATGGCCATCAGCGGACCAAACGGGTTGGCGCAGGCGACGATGAATGCGTATTGCAGACTGGCCCCCAGATTGATGCCCACCTGCTTGGCGATCAGCGTCGGCACCCAGGCAGCGAAACCGTAGAAGCCGAAGGTCTGAAAGAACTGGAACACCATCAGCATGATGGTCCGGGTCCGATAGGGCGGCTGCCAGATTTCGCTGAACGATCCGCGGGCGGACATGTCCTCCACCTCATGTGCGGCGGGCGGCGGCAGGGCTGCACCGTTACGGTCGGCAATCACCGCGGCTTCGATCTGGGCGGTGACCGCCTCGGCCTCGACCAGCCTGCCATGGGTCAGCAGCCAGCGCGGGCTTTCCGGAATGGCGCGCCGCAGGAACCAGACGAACAGCGCACCGATGGCGCCGATCGCCACCACCCAGCGCCAGCCGTCCCAGCCCAGCGGCGTTTGCGGCACCAGCATGTAGGACAGGAAGGCAACCACGGGCACGACCGCGAACTGGACGCACTGGTTGAACGCGAAGGCCCGGCCGCGCATGTGCTTCGGCACCAGTTCGGCGACATAGGTGTCGATGGTGACGAGTTCGACGCCGATGCCGATGCCGGCGATCATCCGCCACAGGCACACGCCAAGGCCGGTGGTCTGGAACGCCATGATCAGCGTCGCCGCGCAATAGGCCAGCATCGAAAAGGTGAAGATCGCCCGGCGGCCGTATTTGTCGGCGACAAAGCCGAACACGAAGGTGCCGATGAACAGGCCAAAGAAGGTGGAGGCGACGAACAGCGCCGGCCCGGAAAACATGCCGATGGATACCCCGGTCAGCATCCCCGCCTTGACCAGGCCCGGAATGATGTAGCCGGTCATGAACAGGTCGTAGAACTCGAACATGCCCCCCAGGGACAGCAGGGTAACCATGATCCAGATGTGGCGGGTGGCGGGTAGCCGGTCCAGCCGAGCCAGGATGGCGGACGCGGTTTGACGGTCGGCGCCGAATGACGCCGTGCCGATGGTCGTTGACATGCTTTCCTCCGCGGGCGTTCCCCGCTCCTCGTTCAAATCCAGCGGTCGGTTCTGCCGCGCCTATGGCCCAAGCGAACCCGCCAGGCGCGGCGGTTCGCTACCATGTATGGCAATAACCTGAAACGCCCCGGAGGGAAAACCCCGGCGGAGGTCAGTCGCAGACGGGGTGCGATCTGCCGTCGCCATAGCCCGACCCACCGTGCCGGTCCGGGCAGCGAAGGGTGATGGTGATCGTCAGTCCGGCCGGCGCTGCGGCGGCCGGCGGCTGAGACGGCGGGACGAGCGTCGATGCGAGTCCATTGTCCACGAAATACTGGGCGACATTGCGCACCCGCGCGTCCCGCAGATCCTCCCGCAGCGGCGCGGTGTCCGTAATCTGTACCTGCATCAGGCTCGGATCCAGCATGGCCTCGATGACATTGGCGCGGATGTCGGGGTAGGCGTCGCTCAGCGCCCTGATATCGTTCGGGAACATGGACGGATCGAGAAGCGTAACCTGATCGCCGCCCGGCAGCGGTTGCAGCACTGCCTTGCCGGCCACGATGTCCGGCGCCAGTTGCGTGTACAGCCGATCGCCGAGAACCCGCTGCGTGTGATGCGAGGGCCCGCACGCGGCCAACAGCAACAGCGGGCTGAGCAGTACACCAAGTCGCCGCGCGTGATGATCCATGATCGGAACGACTCTCTACCTGCTGCCGATGCGATATAGCACCGTAGTGTATCTACGGTCGGTTTTCCGGAGCGGCAAGTGGACCGGACCTCACGATTTTGACAGGGCGCCCGGTGCAGGCCACGCCCGGCCCTGGTTGAACCTGGCGGCCAAGGATGCCAGCCTGCGGACGACCAAGCGTTTCGACGCCACAAAAGGACGACCGCCATGGACCCGACATTCCTTTCCGCGACGCAACTGGCGGACCTCGTTCGAACCCGGAAGATCGGCGCCCTGGAACTGCTGGACCACTACATCGCGCGCGTTGAAAAGCACGACGGGCGCATCAACGCCATCGTCGTCCGCGACTTCGACCGAGCCCGCACCAGGGCCCGCGCGCTGGACGACCAGGCCGACAAGACCGCGGCGTTGTTCGGCGTGCCGATGACGGCGAAGGAAAGCTTCGACATCGAGGGGCTGCCCAGCACGCGCGGTCATGCGGAGGCCAGGGACAAGCCGGTCCGCACGTCCTCGATCGCCGTCCGCCGGCTTCAGGCCGCGGGCGCGATTGTCTTCGGCAAGACCAACGTCCCGGTCGATCTGGCGGACTGGCAAAGTTACAATCCGGTCTACGGCACCACCTCCAACCCTTGGAACACCGATCACACGCCCGGCGGATCCTCCGGTGGATCGGCCGCCGCCCTGGCCGCCGGCCTGACCGGTTTCGAAATCGGCACCGACATCGGCGGGTCCATCCGGGTGCCCGCGCATTACTGCGGCGTCTATGGCCACAAGCCGACCTACGCCCTGCTGCCGAACTACGGCGACCCCGCCACCAGTTCCGCCGCCGGAGCCGATATTTCGGCCCTTGGTCCCATGGCCCGATCGGCGTCCGACCTGGCCGTGGCACTGGACATCCTTGCCGGGCCGGACCCGGACGAGACGGCGATGACGATGACCCTTCCCGCACCCCGGTTCACCGGCCTGAAGGACCTGCGGGTGGCGGTGTGGGCAGAACAACCCGGCCAGGTCACCGACGGCGAAACATCCGCGAAACTGCTCGAACTCGCCGATGCGCTGGAACGCCAGGGCGTCACCGTCAGCCGCACCGCTCGTCCTGCGTTCGACCCGACCGAGGCCTACCACCTCTATTTGCGGCTGCTGGATGCCGCCTGGAGCGGGCGGACCTCGGAAGAAGTCCTGGCGGCCAAGCGCAAGCGTGCCGCCGCGCTGCCGGAAACCGCCAACAGCGCCGACGACATCATGATGCGCATGGTCGACGTCACCCACCGCACTTGGCTCGGTCTGAATGAGACACGCTTCCAATGGCGGCGGGCGTGGTCGGCGTTCTTCCGTGAGTGGGACGTGCTGCTGTGTCCGGTGATCGCGACCGCGGCGCTGCCGCACCGTCAGGATGGGGCGACCTGGGACCGGCGGATCACCGTCGACGGCAAGGACATCGCCTACAACGACATGCTGTTCTGGCCTGGCCTGACGGGCGGCTACCACCTGCCGGGGACAGTCGCGCCAATGGGATTGACGAAGGCCGGCCTGCCGTTGGGTGTGCAGATCGCCGGCCCGATCTACGGCGACCGTTCGACGATCGCGGCGGCGGCCTTGCTGGAACAGGCCTGGATGGGGTTCAAGCCGCCACCGGGATGGTGACTCACCGCGCCGGCGGACACTTCTACCCGACGGACAGCATGATCTTGCCGATATGCTGGCTCGACTCCATCAGCCGGTGCGCCTCCGCCGCCTGGGCCAACGGGAAGACCGCGTGGATCACCGGCGGGCACCGTCCTGCATCCAGCACCGGCCAAACCTTCGCCCGCAGTTCGGCGGCGACAGCGCCCTTTTGCGCCGTGGTGCGTGGCCGCATGGTGGATCCGGTAATCGTCAGCCGGCGTACCAGAACCGGCACGAAGTCGAAGTCCTGGACTTTGGAACCTTGCAGAAAGGCGATCATGACCAACCGCCCGTCGAGACCCAGGCTGCGGACGTTGCGCGCCATGTAGGGGCCGCCGACCATATCCAGGATGACGTTGACGCCGCGTCCCTCGGTCAGCGTCTTCACCTCGGCGACGAAATCCTGCGTGCGGTAGTTGATCGCCGCGTCAGCGCCCAGTTCCAGGCAGGCTGTGCATTTGCTGTCCGAACCAGCGGTGGCGAAGATGCGGGCGCCGAATTCGTGGGCGAACTGGATGGCGGTGACGCCGATGCCACTGGTGCCGCCGTGGACCAGAGCGGTCTGGCCGTCCGTCAGCCGGCCGATCTGAAACAGGTTCGCCCAGACGGTGAATGAGGTTTCCGGCAGGGCGCCGGCGCGGATCGCATCATAGCCCTTCGGCCAGGGCAGGCACTGCGGCGCCGGAGCGGTGCAATATTCCGCGTATCCCCCGCCGTTGGTCAACGCACAGACCAGATCGCCGACGGACAGGGTCGTTACCTGGTCGCCGATCGCGACGACCTCACCGGCCACCTCCAGCCCCAGGATCGGACTGGCGCCGGGCGGCGGCGGATACGATCCTTGCCGTTGCGCCACATCTGGCCGGTTCACACCCGCAGCCTGCACCCGGATCAGCACCTCGTCCGGCTTTGGCGCCGGAACCGGCCCGGTCGTCAGGACCAGCACCTCCGGGTCCCCAGCGCCGTTGGCGCGGACGTAGGTCATGGTTTGCGGGATCGGCATGGGCCGGGTCCTCCGGTGGATCGTTGAGCGACACTAGTATCGCTCATCATAGAAGCGCGATACGTCGGTTTTGGTTTGAAGTAGCCGATTCACGCGATGTTTGAAGTAGCCGGTTCACGCGGCGAATCGCGGTCGCTTTGCGACTCACGCTTCTCTGCGATCGGGTACTAGGCGCATCAGGGCTGCGAGCATAGGCAACGATGTGTTGTTCCAACCTGCCGTTGCGCGGGGTAGTGTGAGCCCGCCAGGAAAGGCAAAGGAACGGAGGAAACCACGTGCAAAAGCATGTTCACGGCCTGTCGCGCCGCGGGATCATCGCGGGCGCCGGCAGCGTCGCGGCATTCGGCGCCAAGGCACAATCGCGCGCCGACAACGTCGGGACGCCGCCCAGCGTCATCAGCAATCCACCCCGCCAGTGGGGCCGCGGCGCCCCACCCGAGATCTATCCCGATCCTGACATCATCATCGTCGATCCCGCGTTCAATCAATACCTGCTCGGTATCACCGCGATCCACCGGGTCTGGACCGGCTTCAAATGGGCGGAAGGCCCGGCGTGGTCCAGTGAGGGCCGCTACATGGTGTTCAGCGACGTCCAGGCCAACGTGCAGTACCGCTATATCTGGGAGACCGGCCGGGTCACGCCTTTTCGCGATCCATCGTACAACAGCAACGGCAACGCGTTCGACTTCCAGGGACGGCAGCTTTCGACCCAGGACTTCAATCGCCGGGTGATCCGTTGGGAGCACGACGGCACCATGACCGTCATCGCCGACCAGTTCGAGGGCAAGGGCCTGAACTCCCCGAACGATCTGGTGCCGCATCCCGACGGCAGCATCTGGTTCACCGATCCGCCGTACGGCGACTCGCTTTCGGAAGGCCATCCCGACGACGCCGGCGGTTCGACAAATCCGGCGGGTTTGCTCAATCCCCGCATCGGCGCACCCGATGCCGGCCTGATCGGCGGCAAGAAGCGTGAACTGCCCAACAGCGTGTATCGGTGGGACCCGGCTGGACGCCTGGATGTGGTCGTCACCGAGGAGCAACTTCCCGATCCGAACGGCCTCTGCTTTTCGCCCGACTACAAGACGCTTTATGTCATCAGCACCGGCAAGGGGCCCGGCGACCCGGGCCCGGGCGGCGGAAACAATGTCTTTGCCTTCGACGTTCAGGGCACCAAACTGGGGGGCATGCGCCGTTTCACCGACATGATGGTCGATGGCGTCAAATGTGGCCCCGACGGCATGCGGGCGGACGTGTTCGGCAACCTCTGGATCAGTTCCAACGCCGTCCTCGGCTATGCCGGCGTTCTGGTGTTCACCTCCGAGGGAAAACTTCTGGGCCGCATCCGCCTGCCCGAGGTTTGCGCCAACCTCACCTTCGGCGGCCCCAAGCGGAACATGCTGTTCATGTGCGCCAGCCAGTCGTTGTACCTGCTGCAGGTGCAGACTCAGGGAGCCGCTCCCGGATAAGCCGTTTCTCTATCCGTCATGGCCGGGGACCGAGGGATTCCGGCCATGACAGGGGCGGCCAAGGCATCGCCCGAGGCCGTGCCGATCCGCCATACAAACAGTACCTGCTGCCGCCAATAGTGCTTGGGATGTGCAAGTACAAACCATCATGTAGTCTGCCCGGGCGCGCGGCGGGCAAGGCAGCTCTGGCAGCGATCGTTGCCGCCCACGCAAAGAACGACGGCCGGCCGAACCACAATATTTCCCATAGAAGTTGACACTTCGCCCATCACGTATGACGATCACCGGGAGAATGATCGAGACCCCGTGTTGCTCCTCCTCCGCGATCGACTGAGCGAGGCCCACCAAGGCGAGGTCGCCAACGACTATCGTACGCTACTGGGCGTGCGCTACCGGGACACCGTGTGATGGAGACGACAGCCTCACTGGACCACGACCGCCCTGAAAGCCGCAGTTCCGCGGATCGTCCCCGCGCCCGCGCCTCGCCGCGCCTTCATCCCCTCCCGAACTCGCCCTGGCGCCCCATTGAGACCGCGCCTCAGGCCACCATCCCTCACGGCGCGTGGAAAATTCACCCGGCGATCTCCGCCGCATCTATCACAACCACAGTCCGACGAACCCGATCCAACTGAACCCGAGGAGAATTCCTGACATGCCGAATCGTATTCAATTTCCAGAGGCCATAGAACCTTTGGTCCAATTCATCGAGGAAACGCCCGCAGCCGACATCGTCGACCAGACATTGGAGAAACTCCGGGCGGGCGTACCGGTACAGACCATGCTGACAGCCTCCGCACTTGCGGTGGCGCGGTCCTCCGACCTGCCCCCCGGCCATCACGGCGGTCCGCTGCACCCCCTGGCCGGCCTCTACGCCGTGACCAAGCTGAGTGAACGGCTGGAGGGCGAGCAACGCTTCCTGCCGATCCTGCAGCACGTTGCGCTGTCGAACAAACATATCCATGATCCGGTGACCAGCCCGTTCTCCCTGCTGGAATTCAAGCCGCTGGACGCGGGTGGGGCAATCGTCAGCCGCACCGATGATCTGGCCGCCGACGGTTCGGGCGACGTGTCGAGTGGGCAAGGGGTCGAAGCGACCAAGGCGGCGTTCCTGAAGGCCTGCACCCGTGGCGAGAGCAACAAGGCCGACCACCTGTTCCTGTGGCTGTGGGACAACGTGCCGAAGATGGAGGCGTTCGACCTGCTGCTGAGCGTGGCGATCCCGAAGAACGCGCTGGACGATCACTATTTCATCTTCCCGTCCTACACCTGGCGCGCCCTGGAGATGTACGGCGACGAGCACCTGAAGGTGCTGATGCGCCCGGCCGTGCGCTATGTCGCCCGCTTCCCGACGCATCGGGTGGTTCCGGACGTGGACATGCTGATCGAGAAGCACGAACTGCTGACTCGCGACCTGCGCGAGAAGACCGGCGAGGACGAGACGGCGGAGATCGGCCGGATCGGGGAAGCGATCGGCCGGGTCGAAAAGTACAACGAGATCCCGCGGCTGCTCAGCCAGGCTCTGGTCGACGGGCTGTCGATCGAGGGCGCGGGCGAAGCGCTGTCGATCGGCGCGGCAGGGCTGTTCCTGCGCTCGCAGACCGGCAATCCGATGGACGTGCACATGCACACCAGCGCCAATCTGCGCCGCTGGCTGCTGAAGCTGGACGGGCTCAGCCGGCGCAACCGGATGCTGATCCTGCTGCTCTGGCACACCGGGCCCGAAGTGATGTCGACCCAGTACCGGATGGAAGCGGGACCGCAGCCCGACGCCGCGGCAGTGGCCGCCCTGCCCCATCGGTCGCAGGAGGAATTGCTGGAGGCGATCACCCACAGCATCCACCACCAGCCGCCGACCGACTGGTCGACGGTGACCAACCTGGGGAAGATGATCGCGGTGCCGGAGGTCAGGGACACCGTGAACCTCGCGCAGCAATATGTGAACCTGCGCTACGACCCCGATGTGCTGATCAACCGCCTTGCCGAGATCGTCTGCCACGACAGCTTCACCGAGATGCACGCCTTCAAGCATCATCAGTCGATCTTCGAAGAATTCTACGCCACGCGTGAGCCCTGGCGCTGGATGCATCTGGTGTGCGGCGCGCAGGCGGCGGCGATCTCTTTCGGCAAGAACATGGAAGTGTTCGAGGACGCGCTGGATCTGATGCACGCGTATCCCGGACGCGAGGCGGCCATCGCTGCCGAGTAGCCGATAGCGGAGAAGCGTGGTCGCGGTGCGGCCACGCTTCGATGCGCCCATTTCCGCCTGTGGCTTTGCTGGCAGCCGTCCGATACGGCACAGATTGACGTACAGAAATATGTACGCTAGATGTATCCCATGACCCACGTGTCCTACACTGACCTGCGGCAGAACCTGTCGCGCTACCTGGACAAGGCCGTCGATACAG
>JAQGHW010000316.1 GCA_028291505.1 Rhodopila sp.
CGCAGAACGCCACCGCGCCGATCCCGGGCTCAATGGTGACGATCCCGCCGAATTGAACAAGAGCGCCGAGCAGAGCCTCCATGAAAATGTCGATCATCGACCAACGACCGATCCAGTGTATGATATAATATAACCGTGTTCGATCTCGAAGCCACCGAGTGTGGCCGGTCTGCACGGAGATCAACATTGCGGTGAGGCCAACCATCTTCAGCATGGGTACGGCGATACTGGCAAAGAACACTAATGCAGCCAACGGATACATCCGCGATTGGATCAGTTCGCGCACGCCGCCCAGGATCGTGCTGGGCTGCCCGGCTCCAAGTTGCACAACCGTAAGGACGGGATATAAGTTCGCGGGCAGATAAGCGACAGCGGCGGCAATGACCAACGCCCAGGTCCAGGCGATGCTTTCTAATTTGCGCGCATGTAGCGCTGAACCGCAACGGGGGCAAGCGGCGCCGTGTTGCTCAGGTACGACGACCAGCGTGCAGATTTCGCAACCGACTGCACGGGGTGGCACTCGCCCCGCAAGAAGGGCTTCGCGTGACGCATCCCGCGCGCGCATGCCGCCAAGTGCGTCCCAGACAGCTTCTCGGTCCAATACACTATCTGCCCATACAAATACGAACGTCAGCGCAAGAAGTGCATAAACGCCGGTGTTCAGCTCAATGGTAACGAGATCGCCGAGCTTCACATAGGCAACGAAGACGCCGAGCACGAAAACCTCGACCATCGACCAGGTGGAGAGCCGCTCGACCCATACGAATACGCGGCGGAGATGTCGCGGAGGTGTCGCTTCGCGGATACGCAACAGCACGTAGATTGTGCCAATCAACTTACCTAGCGGCGCCACAACGGTGACGAACACCACCACTGCGGCGAGGCCCGACATACCGCGCCGAACTAGCTCGGCCGGGCCGGAGAACATACCGGCATCATGTACGATACCTGATGTGCGCACGGTCATGAGTATGCTCAGGCACATCACGATCAGCAGGATTAGCGCCGCAAGCGCCAGCGCCAGACTGTGCTCAAGCGAGTGTTGCCTCGTTCGACGCAGCGTGGTTCCACAACGCTCGCAGCGCGCTGTCATGCCCGCAGACAAAGCAGGCTCGATCTGGAACAGACCACAGCCTGGACACTCGCGGACAACGGCCTCCACCCGGCCGGCCGGTTCCTCCGCAGTCGACGGGGGAATCATTTGCGGCCAGGCCCAGCGGCGAGCATGCCAGCGAGACGGTCCGCCACCTGGGCAAGCGCCGTGCTCGTAGCGGCGACCTGACCGTCGACCCCGGGCGATGGCGGTGGCTGAGATATGCGGAAGCTCCGGGTATCGGGGGATGCCCGGTTCTTGAACGTCACCGAGCCCTGGGCGACGAGGACCAGGTTGCCGTCGCGATCCAGATCGAGCCGTTGCACCTCGAGTTCAATAGTTGCGTCGGGCGACCCGGTGACAGCGCCGGCGGACGTATAGATCGTGCTTTGAGGTAGCCGCTGGGCCAGGTCTTCCACCAGCACCCGTCCCAGCATCGCATCAACCGGTTCGCCCCACCACGCGTTGGCCCTCAGGACGATCCGATAATCCGCCGACGACTGCACGATCGGGCTGCGCAGCAAGTACTGCGCCACCCCGACGCCGTGCAGTGCGACGAGCTTGGGGGCACCGGATAGCTCGGAGCCTGGGACTGGGGCGATCGTGTACAGCTTCGGATCCGCTGACGTGCACGAAGCCGCCGCAAGCGTTGCACATACCGCCACAGCGAGTCGGAGCCGGCGTGGGTATCTCATTGGGTGCCCGCGTCCGTTCGGCCGCGTACCAACGCCTCCGGATGCCGGGTCAGCAAATCCGCTAGAGCCCGGAACGAACGTACTGCGTCGTTAGTCTGCGCCATCAGGCGATCCAGATCACGATGAAACTGCGTGCTGTCGCCGTAGCCATTGTTAACAGATTGCATCAGTTGGTTTGACTGCTTCAGCGTGGTTTGCAGCGCAGTAGCTAGCTCCGGAAGTTGCTTCATAAACGGGCCGATATCCGTGTCCAACTTCTTCATCGCCGACTGCGCCTCGGTCATTGTGGCTGCCAGCGCGGTCAGTGCCTGCTGAAGCTGCGGACCGTTGGTGAGATCACTCATGTTCTTCGTCATGGAGTCCAGGCTGCGGCCAATGCTGGCAAAGGGAATGGCGTTAACGTTGCGCAGCAGATCCCCAGCCGAGGCCTGGAGACCCGACAACCCGCCCGACTCTGTGGTTGGGAAGACAAACGCGCCGTCTTCCATCGTCACCGTGGCGGCAGGCGCCTCCGGTACGACTTCAAACGAGATCAGCATCTCACCAGTCAACAGATTGCCGCTTTGAAGTGTCGCTCTGAGGCCTTTTGACACCAGCGTCTGGACCATCTCGTCAGTATTCTTGACGATCTGGCGACCGATACCCACGATGCGCTCTGGCTCGATCTCTAGATGTACAGGCGCCACCACGGCGTCTTTCGCCAGATCAAAGCTCAAGCGCACATCCGTGACCTGGCCAACCTTGAGGCCGTGCATCACGACGTCCGAGCCCACGCCAAGGCCGCGCACGGACGAAGAGAAGTAGACCAGCAGCGGGATCTTCCGGCTATAGGAAGCAGCCTTGGCGGCATCTTGGTTCGCGAACAGCGGAAACTCATGCTTTTCGGCGCTGACGTCGCTCGACGGTCCGGTCGAGGGCGTTTCGAAGGCGACGCCGCCGAGCAGTAGCGCGCGGAGTGATTCCACCTGCATTTCGACGCCGGCACCGCCCAGTTTCACTGATACGCCGGAAGCGTTCCAGAAGCGCGTCTGGTCATGGACATATGTGTCAAACGGCGAGCGGACGAACGCATGGATGGTCACGCTCTCTGCCATGTCGGCGATGTCCCAGCCCAGCACCTGCCCCACCGACAGGCCACGGTAGAACACCGGTGAGCCGAGATTCACCGAGCCAAGCTGACTTGTCTTGAGCAGGAACGTGCGGCCTGGCACGCCGCTATCCAGCAACGGGGGGTCCTCACGACCGACGAACGTGCGTTCTGCCTTAGCTGTTGCCTCTCCGGGCAGCAGCCCGATGTAGGCGCCGGAAAGTAGCGTGCTGAAGCCCGAGATGTTACCAGCGAACAAGCGTGGCTTGACCACCCAGAATTGCGTCCCGGTTGTCAGGAATGGTTCCGCCTGCGCAGTCGTCGCGATCGTTACCAGTACCCTCCGGCGGTCCTTCGTAAACTCGAGGCTCTTTACCGTGCCCAGGGCAATATCCTTGAACTTGAGCTGAGATTGCCCGGCCTGAAGCCCCTCGGCGTCTTCAAACGACACAACGATCTTTGGGCCTTCCTTTGAAAGTGTATCCCAGGCCAGCCAGACGCCGATCGCAATGGCGATAATCGGTATCGCCCAGATCACCGGCAGGCGCCGAGACCGGCTGACCGCCGATTGTTCCAAGATCTTCGGCTCGGGCGGGTTCATCTCAATAAAGCTCCGAACGAGTCATGCATATCAGCGGACTCCTTGCAGAAGGACATCGAAAACATCTAGTTCCGGCAATAAGGGGTGCAATCCAGTGCTAAAAACTTTTGCCGGCGCCGTCGGAAAAACGCTATGCCGATTCGGCAGATACAAATTGACTACCAACGGTAGCATCTATCGAGCGATCTTACGAAACGTCTGTTGTACTCGCTCGTTCTGGGCGAGGATAGGGGACGAACTTGTGCCGCGTCCCGCAGTGCAAGCCCTCATCATTTTCTTATGGGAGCCGCACCATTGCGCCCAGCACATCCAGCGCGGTAGACGCCGTTGGCGCAGGTGACGGTTCGCGGCGGCGGATGCCTGTGAACGACGGCGGCACCATTGGGCGCCACACAGCCGGCGCGATACACACCGTTGACGCAGGCGGCAGAATGAGCTTACTGGGGCATTGTCAGAGCTGCGAGGGCTGAAGGGCTAAGTACGGACACGGTCAGCACGAGAGTGCTTTTCATCAAAGGAGCCTTCTTCCGGTCTTCCGGACCTACGAGCTAGTCGCGGGATACTGATCAACCTGACAGAGTCTTACTATCTTGACTTCCAGCACTCGATAACCGCCCTCGGAAAATCCGTGACAGAAGTTGATGGCAGCCGCGTGATACGAATTCGGGTGTGCAACGCTAGCGATGCCAGCGGAGGAATATCAGAGGCGATATAGCCGGGGCTTGCTCATCGCATTGAGATAACCACAGCATCGCCACCAAGGCTTAACATCAAGCCGGTACGCTTCGCCTTCAGGTGCATGACGACACCCTTTTCATTGCGGAGCCACAGATCGCCCGCGCTCGCGTTACCGATGACGATACCGTAGCGGCCCTGAGCATACGCCCCCGGAAAGTCCGCAACTTGGTTTAGGCCATAGACGTCGCCCTAGGCATTTATCGTCGACGCACCTATTCCGCCAATTCCGAGGCCACCCACCGCGAAGGGATAACTCTGACCTTTGTAGTTCAGCGTTCCGCTGCCACCACCGCCGCTGCCAATAAAAGTCGCCTGCACCTGGTTCATATCCACTGTGCCGTCCGGTTG
>JAQGHW010000318.1 GCA_028291505.1 Rhodopila sp.
CGTCGCCGTGCCGGCGATCACGACACTTGGCTATGCCGGCATCCTCGCAGGCCCGGCGGCGATCGGCTTCGTCGCCCAGGCGACCAGCCTCTCCGCGGCGTTCGTTATCGTGGCACTGATGCTGCTCGGCGTCGCCGCAAGTAGTCGCACACTGCGGGTTTAGACCCACGGCGGAAAACTGACTTACGACCTCGCGGAGCGACGCGCGGCGGGGCGCATTGCCCAGCGGATCGTGCGCTGACGTCTGGCCTGATCGGTGACGCGAAGCCGGTTGGGGGAGGCGTTTCAGAGCTGCGGGTCGATTATGGACCTGGATACCGAGGCTACTTCATACAGCGCGGACCGGTGTCGATCATACCGCTGTGTGGCGGGGACAAACGATCGCAATCGCGGGACCTCGTCAGGGTCAGGATCCTGGCGGAGGAGCTGGAGGATGACTGATGGTAAAGACCGAACCATTCGAGGGGGCACTGTATCTGACGTTTCCGTCTTCAAAGGAAGAACTGCTCAACGACGCGCTTGCCAGCGGGGATGCGCGTCATGTCAGCCAGGATTTGGGCGTAATCGCGCGGGCACGGGGTATGACGAAGGTCGCGCGCGAGGCAGGGGTGACGCGAGAGGCCCTGTACAAGGCTCTGAGCGAGAATGGCGATCCGCGTTTGACGACACTCCTTGGTGTCGCCCGAGCGCTTGGTGTGACTCTGACGGCGCATGTAGACGCTATACCGTAGGGTGGAACAGTGGGTTTGGCGGCGGTGGTTGACCCACGGACGGGCTTGCGGCGGGCGCCGACGGCGGTTGGGTCAATTTGCCAACTCTACGCATGGCTACCTGCCGCCCTGGTCAATCAAGGAATTTTCGGTCGTATCTTTCGGGAAGCACAGCGCTTTGATTTGGTTGGCGCGAGGTGACTTTCCGAAAATCCTGACTTCTGCTCCGCTCGGTTCTGGAGAAACCGATCATTGCGGCAAGTCTATTTTTGTTGGTATACTGTAGCGGGCTTTTTCAACACCTCGTCCAGTAGCCGGCGCGCTTCTTCGGCTGTGGGCGGTGTCGGCGTGAACAGAATGCGATACATGAGGGGCGCGATGACCCGTTCCAGCAGGACCTCTGCCGGAGGCGGGGTCTCACCACGTTCGAGCGCGCGGGCATGAATGTGTTCGATCTGCGCATAGGTGAAGGCAGAGCATTGGCTGGCATTCCCCGGCAGAGTTTCGCGGAGCACGTCGCGGATCATCGCCCGGCCCGGAGCGGAGGCCATCTCCTCCAGGTACTGTTCGAGCCATAGCCTCAGGTCGCTCTCAAGGCTTCCAGTATCCTCTGGGGCCTTTTCAGGACGTAGGTTCTCAAGGGCAACGTCGGACAGGAGCTGTGACAGGGTTCCCCATCGCCGGTAGATCGTCGAAGGTGTAACGCCGGCCTGAACTGCGATGGCGGGCACGGTCAGTTCTGCTTCCCCGGCATCAGCCTGAAGCTCAAGCACGGCGCGATGCACCGCCGCCTGTACCCGGGCGCTTCTCCCTCCGGGTCGCGGACCGGTTCGGTCGGCCGCCGCCTTTTTCATTCCCCCTGTGCCTCCATATTTTTCCCCGATCCATCATTAACGCATTTTATTTGCTTTAGTGGCAGAGTGGGCCTACATCCCCAAAAGCAAACTTTTTTGCTTTTATCACGAGGCCCTGCGTATGACCACATCCAGTGACAGATCGTCCTCATGGGTTCGACGGTCCAGATCCCCGCATGCCGTGACGCTGGTCCTGTTCCTCGCCGCGGCCAGTGTTCCGACCCCGCTCTATCGTCTGTATCAGCAGGAATGGGCGTTTTCGCCATTGATGCTGACCGTGATCTTTGCGATCTACGCGCTGGCTCTGCTCGCCACCCTTCTGGTTTTCGGTTCGATTTCGGATCGGCTAGGCCGTCGATCTGTCGTTCTCGCGGCGTTGGCGCTGGAGGTGGTCGCCCTTCTGCTGTTCCTGGTGGCCCCAGACGTTGAATGGCTGCTGGTTGCCCGGCTGATCCAAGGCATCGCAACCGGCCTTGCCACCACATCGCTTGGAGCTGCCCTGCTCGACCTCGACCGTGAACGCGGAGCGCTTATCAATGCCCTCGCGACCATAGCAGGCACGGCGTTCGGTGCAGTGAGCTCTGGCCTTTTGGCGCTTTATGCGCCCGCGCCGCTGCATCTGGGCTATATCCTGTTACTGGCGTGCTTCATCCTCCAGACCATTCGGACGGTGTACGCCCCGGAAACCGCGGCGATGCGGCCTGCCTACGGAGGGTCCCTGAAGCCGATGATCGCCGTGCCGGCGCAGGCGCGGAGTGCGTTCTTCGCCGTGACACCGGTCAATCTGGCCCTTTGGGCGCTTCTGGGGTTCTATCTGGCGCTGATGCCCTCCCTCATCGGGACGATAGCCGGCCCTGCCGCCGCTTGGATGGGCGGGCTCGCCGTTGCGGCGCTCATGGCAGGCGCTGCCGCTGCCATTCTCGTCATGAGGCGATACCCGGCTGCATCCGCTCTCATTTTTGGATCAGGCGCCCTGATGGTCGGCCTCCTCGGAATCCTCGCCGGAGCCAACCTCACGTCGCCGGCCTTGCTGTTGGCAAGTTCCGCTTTGGCCGGCATCGGCTTCGGCGCGGCATATTTTGGAGCGCTGGGCAGCGTCGCGCCACTGGCGGAGCCGCATGAGCGCGGTGCCCTGATGGCAGCCTTCTATATCGAAGGCTATCTCGCATATGCCTTGCCAGCCATCGCCGCCGGCTTCTTGGCGCAGCAGGTCGGGCTGCTCGAAACGGCCAATCTATTCGGCGTTGCCCTCATCCTGCTTGTGGGCATCGCGTTGATCCTCGCCCTTGCTCAACGCCGAGACGTGAACCGGCGGACCGCATCGGTACAGTTCGCTGCGTGCAGGACGAAGGTCGGCTTGGATCGTGAGCTGACCTAATGCCATTTCCGAAAGTCTTGCAGAGCGTGTGAAAACCCGCCTCCAGCATTTCCGCAGAGAATGGGATTTCTCCAACGCTGCATTATCGAGGCCGATTCCCGGCCAATGACAAAATTTGAGCGCGAGGGAGAAATAACTTC
Source organism: Rhodopila sp. (assembly GCA_028291505.1). Lineage (GTDB taxonomy): Bacteria > Pseudomonadota > Alphaproteobacteria > Acetobacterales > Acetobacteraceae > Rhodopila. Next base: position 3,083 of record JAQGHW010000318.1, read on the forward strand.
TCCCGAATCGTTGTGGTCCTGAGTTTTCACACGCTCTGCTTGATTTATGCACTTCGCCTTACAGCCAGCGGCGAACGCAAGATTTGTAGTCGAGGTAAACGGCACCGAACTTGCGGTCGAGATAAGTTTCTTCACGTGCGATCACGCCGTAGCGAATGACGAAAAAGAATGGCACCAGGGTAGCCAGCAGCCAAGAGACCTAGGGCTATGGGGATTGAGGACCCAGCAATGGCGAATACCGTAAGTTTGTGTTGCGCCTCATGACTATTGAGCACTTGTCTATATTTCAGCAGAAACGCAAGGCCGCACATTCTTGGCGGCAACAACGAGGCACCGAAAAAGGGAATTGCCGACACGGAGCACGCGAGGAACTTGACCCGAGGCGAAAAGGTGCGGATCGGCAATGCCCTATAGGGAGCTTCTCGGGCAGGGGGTACAACAAACGGCGGCATCGTTTTTTGGGATCACCCCCTCAAACACTCTCCGATAATAGCATGTCGGTCGCCTTGGGCATACCATTTGACCTTACCGGCTAGGACGTTGGGCAATCAATTTGGCTTCATTACGAACATACCTTACGGGAACCCCGAAAGTCTTGATTTCCTGAACGATCCCCTCAACAACAAAAAGGGCGGACCCTGCGGCCCGCCCCCTTCGCAACATCACAGCGAACGAAATGGATCAGAAATCCATATCGCCCATGCCGCCCATGCCGCCACCCGGGGGCATACCGCCGCCGCCAGCGGCCTTCTTCTCCGGACGCTCGGCCACCATCGCTTCGGTGGTGATGAGCAGGCCGGAAACCGAGGCCGCATCCTGCAGCGCCGTGCGCACGACCTTCGTCGGGTCGATGATGCCGGCCTTGACCAGGTCCTTGAACTCGCCGGTCTGCGCGTCGAAGCCGAAGTTGTATTCGTCCTTCTCCAGCGTCTTCCCAGCGATCACCGCACCGTCTTCACCAGCATTCTCGGCGATCTGACGCAGCGGGGTCTGGATCGCCTTGCGGATGATCTCGATCCCGAAGCGCTGATCGTCGTTGTCGGCCTTGACCTTGCTCAGGATCAGGGATGCACGCGCCAGGGCAACACCGCCGCCCGGAACGATGCCTTCCTCGACCGCGGCGCGCGTGGCGTGCAGGCTGTCGTCAACGCGGTCCTTGCGCTCCTTCACTTCCACTTCGGTCGACCCACCGACGCGGATAACGGCGACGCCACCGGCCAGCTTCGCCAGACGCTCTTGCAGCTTCTCACGGTCGTAGTCCGAGGTGGTTTCCTCGATCTGCGCGCGGATCTGACCACAACGAACCTGGATGTCGTTCTTCTTGCCACCGCCTTCGACGATCGTGGTGTTTTCCTTCTCGATCAGGATCTTCTTGGCCTTGCCGAGGTCCGCGAGCTTCACGTTCTCCAGCTTGATGCCAAGATCTTCGCTGATCACGGTGCCACCGGTCAGGATCGCGATGTCTTCCAGCATCGCCTTGCGGCGATCACCGAAGCCAGGCGCCTTCACGGCCGCGACCTTCAGGCCGCCGCGCAGCTTGTTCACCACCAGGGTCGCAAGAGCCTCGCCCTCGACGTCTTCGGCGATGATCACCAGCGGACGGCCGGACTGCACAATGCTCTCCAGCAGCGGCAGCATCGGCTGCAGGCCGGACAGCTTCTTCTCGTGGATCAGGATGTACGGCTGATCCATCTCGGCGATCATCTTCTCCGCATTCGTGATGAAATACGGGGAGACGTAGCCGCGGTCGAACTGCATACCCTCGACGACGTCGAGTTCGGTCTGGATGCCCTTGGCTTCCTCTACCGTAATGACGCCCTCATTGCCGACCTTCTGCATCGCCTCGGAGATCATCTTGCCGATGTCGGCCTCACCGTTGGCGGAGATGGTGCCAACCTGCGCGGTCTCGGCCGGTGTGGTGATCTTCTTGGTGCGCTTCTTCAGTTCCTCGACGACGGCGGCGACGGCCTTGTCGATGCCGCGCTTCAGATCCATCGGGTTCATGCCGGCGGCAACCGCCTTGGCACCTTCGCGAACGATCGACTGTGCCAGCACGGTGGCGGTGGTGGTGCCGTCGCCAGCGATGTCGTTGGTCTTCGAGGCCACTTCGCGCACCATCTGGGCGCCCATGTTCTCGAACTTGTCGGCCAGTTCGATCTCCTTGGCGACGGTCACGCCGTCCTTGGTGATCCGCGGCGCGCCAAAGCTCTTGTCCAGCACCACGTTGCGACCCTTGGGGCCCAGCGTGACCTTCACAGCATCAGCCAGGATGTCGACGCCACGCAGCATGCGCTGACGGGCCTCGCTGCCGAAGCGAACGTCTTTTGCAGCCATTATTTCGTATTCCCTCGTCTGTCTGTCCTGTGCCGCATATCACAGCAGCGCGGCACGGCGGTTGCGGTTAAAGGCCTCCGATCGATCCGGCGAAGTGAGGTCGCGATTGCGACCCACGTTCCCCGGTGATCGGATACCGAACGTTCGAAAACGACCGTCAGGCCGCCTTCTTCTTGCCGGCCGCGGTCCCGGTGATGATGCCCATGATGTCGGACTCCTTCATGATCAGAAGCTCCTCACCATCCAGCTTCACTTCGGTGCCGGACCATTTGCCGAACAGGATCTTGTCGCCGGCCTTCACGTCGAGAGCCACCAGCTGGCCCGCTTCGTTACGGGCGCCCGGGCCCACGGCGATCACTTCGCCTTCCAT
>JAQGHW010000338.1 GCA_028291505.1 Rhodopila sp.
TTGAGGCCCGCCTCCATCCGCCGCAGAACCTCCATCGAAATGTCACGAAACTGGAACAGTATTTCGGCTCGTCCCGGAATGATCGACGGCGCGCCGGGATCCAGGGCGATGCGCCCGGTGGTCCTAACCGAACGCTCGCCGCAGAGGCGCGGCATCTCCTGGTCGATTGCCGCGAGCAATCGCACCGCGGTCAGCCCAGCGTCGCGCCGTTCCGCCATGGTGGTGCCGCCGGCATGGTCCTGCTGGCCTTGCACGCTGATCCGCCACTGCCAGATGGCGACGATCCAGGTGACCACGCCAATGCGTAGACTGGCCTGCTCAAGCTGGGTGCCTTGCTCGATATGCATCTCGAAAAAACCTTTGTACCGAGCAGGCTGCAGCCGCATCCGGGGTGTCCCGGCCAGGCCGGCGTTGCGCAGCGCGTCGCGCAGCGGGGTCCCGTCGTTGCGGCTTCGGCTGCGGCCGATTTCCTCTTCGGTCAGTTCGCCGATGATGGACCGGCTGCCCAGGAATCCGCCGTCGAAATGACCTTCCTCGTCGGCGAAGGCGCAGACGTCGACCGGTAACCCGGCGCGGGCCAGCGCCACGCCGGCGATGACGCCCAGCGCACCGTCCAGCCACCCGGCCTCGTTCTGCGATTCGATGTGGCTGCCGACCAGCAGATGCGGACCCGATCCGGCATGCCGGCCAAAGACGTTGCCGATGCCGTCGATCGAGGCCTCCAGCCCGCATGCCGTAAGCCGGTCTACGAGCCAGTGGCGGGACTGCATATCCTGCGGCGAGAAGGTGGGGCGGTGCACGCCGGTGCGGAAGCGCCCGATTTCCCGCAGTTCATGCAGGTCACGCAGAAAGGCCTCGGTATCGATCGCAGGCATGGTCCAGGATTCTCCAATCAGACGATTTCAGCCAGCGAGTATAGTTCTCTCCACTGGCACGGTCACGGACGGAACCGATCAGGTGCGCTTCACGCCGGTGAACAGGACCAGACCCTTCATCATTCCCGCAAGGTCGTTGCGGTAGGCCACAGGCTGGTAATAGAGGCCCACCGGCAAGGTCGGCACATCGATGAAAGCCTGGCGCTGCATGTCGGCCGCAAGCGCCTTTTGCGTCGGCAGGTCGGGGGCACGCAGCCACTGCTCCCGGATCGCCTCCAGCTTCGGCGCGGTCGGCCAGCCCGCCGAGGCCGCTCGGCCGTTCCCCCGTAACGACGGATTGCAAGCCGGGTTGTCCCAGTCCAGACCGCCGGTCATCGAGCCGTACATGCTCCAGCCGCCCTCGGCGATCGGCTGCTGCCGCTGGTCGCGTTGCACGATGGTGCCCCAGTCGAGGGAAACGTAGTCCACGTTCAGCCCGATCTTGCTCAACATGTCGGCGCCGACCTGGGCAATGGCAGTGATGCGCGGTACGTCGGCGGCACCGAGGAAGACGACCTTCTCCCCGCCATAGCCGGCCGCCATGATCTCTTTGCGCAACGCCGCGAAATCGGTCTCGCGGGTGAAATTCTCCATCCCGGCATCGGATGCGTAGACCGAACCGGGGGCAAAAAATCCGACGTGGTCGTTGATGACACTGGCATCCGCTTCGCCGGCGACCGCTGTCATGAACTCCCGCTGGCTGACGGCACGCAGGGCGGCGCGACGGATCGCAGGGTTGTCGAATGGTGGATACAGGTGGTTGGGGCGCAACGTGGCGATCAGGCCCCGGGTTTCGAGAACCTCGACGACCAGGTTGCGGTCGGCTTTCAGCGACGGTACCAGGTCCATCACCGGCTGCTCGATCCAGTCGACCTCACCGGTGCGTAACGCGGCGACCTGGGTCGAAGGATCGGGCATGGTCACCCACTCGACCCGGTCGAAGTTGGCGATACGGGGGCCAGCGCAGAAACTGGCGACGCCATCCCGGGGCAGGTATTTTTCGAACTTTGCGTAGGCGTTGCGGGCGCCGGAGACGCGTTCGTCTGGCAGGAAGCGGAACGGGCCGCTGCCGACCATTTCGGTCAGGAGCGTGCCGGTCGGCCTGGTGGCCAGGCGTTCCGGCATGATCGCGGCAATCAGGTTGGTCGGTTTCGCGAGCGCCTGTGGCAGCAGCGGGAAAGGTCGATTGAGGCGAAACACGATCTGCTTGTCGGTTGGGGCGGACAGATCGTCGGTCGCCGCGAACAGGGCCTGGCCGAACGCATCCTTGACGCCCCAGCGGCGTAGGCTGGCGACGACGTCGCGGCCGAGCACCGGGGTGCCGTCATGGAACAGCAGCCCGTCTCGAAGGGTCAGGGTCCAGATCTTCTGGTCGGCGTCCACGGTGTGACCGGCCAGCATCTGGTATTGCGCGGTGGCATTGCCATCCAACGCCCATAACGTTTCGAACACCATCAGCAGGTGGTTGCGCGTTACCAGGGCGCTGCCCAGTGGGTCGAGCAGTGCCAGATCGGCGTAGGGGACAAACTTCAGGGTCCTAGCCGAGGCAGCCTGCACAATCGATGGGCACGACATCGCGCCAGCCACAGCCGCCGCCGCTGATCGGCCTATGAACTGACGCCTTTTCATGCTGCAGCCTCCCGCGATCCAGAGACGATTGGTCTCGGAATGGGCATATGAGCAAGGATTGTGCCATATTCGAACTTGAGCTTCGGGCTTTGCGGAGGGAAAGGCGCATTTCGGGCTGACGTGTCAGATCTCGGCGGCGGTCCCCCTTGGCGTGGGCGCGCTTCGAAGCTACGGCTGTCGCTGTGTCCTTGAATGCCCCGGAGACTTGAATGCACCCCAGCATGCGCCAGTGGCTCGAAGCCCATCATCCTGAGTTCACCGCCATCCGGCGGGACATCCACGCCCATCCGGAACTCGGGCTGGAGGAAGATCGCACCGCCGCCCTGGTTGCGGGAAAATTGCGGGAATGGGGTGTGACGGTTACCGAGGGCGTCGGTGGCACCGGCGTGGTGGGCACGATTACAGGCCGCCGCCCCGGACAGCGCGCGATTGGGCTGCGAGCCGACATGGACGCGTTGGCGATCCACGAGCAGACCGGGGCGCCCTATGCGTCCACCGTTGCGGGAAAGATGCACGCCTGCGGCCACGACGGTCACACCACGATGCTGCTCGGTGCCGCGCGCTACCTCGCGGAAAACCCGGATTTTGGCGGCACCCTGCACCTGATCTTCCAGCCTGCCGAAGAAGGCCGCGGCGGCGCGCTGGCCATGATGGCGGACGGCTTGTTCGACCGTTTCCCATGCGACGCGATCTACGGGCTGCACAACACCGCGGGGATGCCGGTGGGCACCTTCGCAAGCTGCACCGGTCCCATGCTGGCCGCGGCCGACTCCTGGCGCGTGACGTTCCGCGGCGTTGGCGGGCATGGCGGCCTGGCACCTCATCTTTCGACCGACATCACCTATGCCCAGGCCCATTTCGTCCTGGGGCTGCAGGGCATCGTCGGGCGCAATGTCGCCCCGCTCGACACCGCTGTGCTCAGCGTGGGTTATATTGCCGGGGGTTCGGCGGACTCACCGAACGTGGTGCCGTCGGAACTGGTGATTGCCGGCACGGCTCGCAGCTACGCCGATGCCGTCCGAACGCTGCTTGAACGGCGCCTGATCGCGTTGGCGGAGAGCACGGCAGCCACCTGGGGGTGCCGAGCGGAGGCCAGCTATAGCCGCGGTCCCAGCGCGCTGGTCAATCAACCCGAACAGACGCAGGTTGGGCTGGCGGCGGCGAGGGCGGTGGTTGGAGGCGACAAGGTGAACGGCACGCTGCGCCCGACCACCGGCGGCGAAGACTTTGCCGAAATGATGCGGTTCCGACCGGGCGCTTTCATGCGAATCGGCAACGGCGTCGCGGCGGACGGCAGCTTCAATGCCCCGCATACGCCGAAGTACGACTTCAACGATGCGATCATCCCGGACGGCATCGCCTATTGGACTAACATCGTCCACCAGGAACTCGGTTCGGGCCATTCCTGAACGCAACAACAGGAGGCAGGCATGGCGGACAGGATCCTTATCTGGGGCGCGGGGGCCATTGGCGGTTCGGTTGGCGCGTTCCTGAAGCGCGCCGGGAACGATGTAACGTTTGTCGATATCGAGTCCGAACACGTCGCAGCGATCGGCGACCCGGCCAGAGGCCTGGCGATCACCGGTCCGATCGAGGCGCTGCGGGTTGCCGCTCCGGCTTTCACGCCAGCGGCGCTGTCGGGCACGTGGGACCACATCTACCTGTGCGTGAAGTCGCAGCACACCGAGGCCGCGAGCCTGACGCTGCTGCCGCACCTGGCGCCGGACGGATACGTGCTGTCGCTGCAGAACGGGCTGTGCGAAGGGATCATCGCCGGGGTGGTTGGCCAGGAGCGCACCATCGGTGCCTTCATCAACCACGGCGCGGACTGGATTGGGCCCGGCGAGATTCAGTTCGGCAATCATGGCGCCTTCGTGGTTGGCGAACTGGACGGGCGCATCACCCCTCGCCTGGAAGCGCTGCATGCCACGATCCGGAATGGGTTCGCGCCGCATGCGATCGTGACCGATGACATCCAGTCCTACCTGTGGGGCAAGCTAGGTTATGCCGCGCTGCTGTTTGCGCAGGCGCTGGGCCAGCTTGGGATTGCGGACTGCCTCGCGCGTCCCGAACTGCTGCCGCTGTGGCGTGCGCTGGCCGGCGAGGTACATGCCGTGGCGGCGCGTATCGGCGTCGGACAGCGCGGATTCAACGGCTTCGACCCGGAGGCGTTTGCGCCGGACGCGACCGAGGAGCAGGCTCGCCGTTCGGTGGAGGCCATGGTGGCGTTCAACCGCCCTAACGCCAAAACTCATTCCGGGATCTGGCGTGATCTTGCCATCCGCAAGCGGCGAACGGAGGTCGACGTCCAGGTATTGCCGGTCGTGCAAACCGGCGCGGCAAATGGCGTGGACTGCCCGAAGTGCCGTAAGCTGACCGAAATGATCCACGAGATCGAGGACGGCAAGCGGCCGATGACCGACGACAACCTGCTGGAACTGCTGCGCGCCTGAGCAGGATAAAGTCGTTACTAATACGCGATAGGAGTGCAATCGGTTCAATTTAAATGCCGTGTCGCCTGCTCGCGAGATCCTGCGGCATTCATACCGGACGTTCTTGTCTGGCCTGGCGGAAACCTCTCGGAAGGTTTGTGGTGTATCCGAAACGGTGGTCTGGCACGGGATTCGCACGACGCGGCAAGCCGGTCTGCGACGACCACCCATCGATGGCCTGAACATCATAGGCCGGAAGGAGACTTTATGAGCCAGACCGTGGGACTCGACCTCGCGATACCGGAGGGGCGCAACGATGTCATGCTCCGCCGAGCGATACTTTCCTGTGCGGTCGGGCAG
>JAQGHW010000376.1 GCA_028291505.1 Rhodopila sp.
CGACTGGATCCGAGTACCATCACCGTAATTCCGCTCAGCTGGAAATCTCAGCTGTTGTCACGGGTATTGCTTTGAGGGGCAGCTATGTCAGTTGGCAGAATCATTGTTCCGGTAAGTGGACCTCGGCTGCTCGAGAGCAAGCTGGACCATGCGCTTGCCCTGGCCAAACGCTTCCACTCACGGGTCGATGTCTTGTTCTTATACGGCAGTGTCGACCCGCTAACCATCGAGAAGAACCCTTTCTTTGGGGAGGCTGCCTGGGAGACGGCCGAGATAAATTGGTCTCAAGAAGAAAGCGCGCAGATGGACGTCCAGACCCGTCTCGATCGTTGGTCGCGAGAAAGAGGGGCGCCGTATCGGCAAGCGGCGACAAGTGGGGCTAGCCCGCACGTACGGTTCCATGAGATCAGGAGCGACTACGCCCGGGCCTTGCAGGAGCATGGGCGCACCTCCGACGTGATCGTCATCGGGCAGCCCGGCCGTGGCATGGCGGCGATGGATATTGAGATAAACAAGCTGTCGGTGATGGCTAGTGGTCGGCCCGTCCTCATTGTTCCAAACGAGCCTCGTCCCGCCGAACAGCTCTTAACCAACATGTTCGTTGCGTGGGACGGCGGCGCGCAGGCGTCCAGGACTGTTGGTCTGGCGATGCCCATCTTGGAGGCTGCTCAACAGGTCACCGTCTACACCTCCGGCGATCCAGACGAAGCCCGAAGCCGGCACGAGCTCTTGAAACCCTATTTCGTATGCAATGGCATCACGGCGAAGTTCGTCATCGAAGATCACGCGTCGCGCCGGATCGGCAGAGCACTGCTCGAGGCTGCCGACCGGAACGGGGCGACGCTCATCTGTATGGGAGCGTATGAAAACCCGCGGGCTATACAGTTGATCATCGGCGGGAACACCCGCCACGTCTATAGTTGGAGCCGGGTTCCGATCTTACTGTCTTTCTGAGCTGAGCTTGCCCGGCCATTTCACCGGCGGGGTTCATTTTTGGCCAATTGGGGGTAACAAACGGGCGCGCGGAAGCGGCCGGCCGTTGAGGGTTGGATCTCGGTCTACAGGGCTGTCGTGCGGTGGAGGTTGTCAGCCGCTCGGTTCAGGCGTGCTGGTTCCGAAGCGGTCCAAGGTCCAGCAGCCTGAGCCAGTGCGGATGGCTTTCGCCGGTCATCGATTCCGCTGGCTTTTGCCGATGCGCTCGGCAAGCTGGCTGCGCATGAAGCGCCGATTGCCCCGAATAGCCCGCTGTACTCCCCCGAATGGGGGATAAAGGCGGGCTATTCTCCAAGCCAGACTCCGGACCAGATTTAGCCCAATGCTCATCGCCAATCCTCGGAGACAGGCCATTGCGCCGCCAGCGAAATCACGCTTGACCGCTAAATCATGAAGGGGCGCCACTTCTTCAAAACAGCGGTCTTGACGCCGTTGCTCGCGTCCGCGATCGGCGGGTGCGCCGTGCGCGGTGCGCCTTCCTTCGTGATCGCGGGCTCGTACTTTCCGGGCTGGATGTTCTGCGGGCTGATCGGGGTTGTCTCAGCATTCGCCGTCCGCGTCGGCTTCGTCGCTTCGGGCCTCGCCAACTTCCTGCCGTTTCAGCTTTTCGTCTGCAGCGCATTCGGACTATGCTGCGGCCTCCTCGCGTGGCTGCTTTGGTTCGGGCAGTAGTGATGAAAGCGGCCGGCAGACGTCGTCGCGTCCCCTGGACGATCCTGATTTCGCTCGCGATCATCGCAGCGGCGATTGGTTTCGGGCTCTACGCCTTGCATCGCAGCTCGATCATGCCGACGACCGACGACGCGAGCATCGATGCCGACGTCGTCCACGTCGCCGCGGACGTCGGCGGCCGGATCATCGACATACCCATCGAGGAGAATTCCCGGGTCAGGAAGGGCGACCTGCTCTTTCAGATCGACCCGGTGCCGTACCAGCTCGTCGTCGACCAGGCACGTGCCAACCTGGACGTCGCCAAAGCCGCTCTCGAGACGCAGCGGCGCTTCCTGTCGACCCAGCGATCGACCGCGGTGGTTGCGGCCGATCAGACGCGGAGCGCCGAGACGAACCTCGACCTTGCCAGCCGGTCGGTCGAGCGGCTTCGCCCGCTCGCCGCCAAGGGCTATGTGTCTATCCAGCAGCTCGACCAGGCCCAGACAACGCAGCGGGACGCCACGACCTCGCTCCAACAGGCGCGCGAGCGACAAGCCGCGGCCTTCCAGGCGATCGATACGGACGACGCCGCGATCGCGACGGTGCAGGCGCGCCAGGCCGAGTTGGCGATCGCCGAGCGTCATCTTCAGGACACGACCGTCCGCGCGACCCACGCGGGACGGGTCGTCGGCCTCGCCGTCCTGAGCGGAGAAATGGTCGCGCCGGGGCAGAGCCTGTTCACGTTGGTGAACGACGAGGAGTGGTTCGCGGTCGCGAACTTCCGCGAGACCGATCTGCACGCCATTGCCGTCGGCGATTGCGCGACCGTCTATTCGATGATCGACCGCGCGGAGGCAATCAAAGGGGTCGTCCAGGGCCTCGGCTTGGGCGTGCTCGACACCGATCGCGTCAACCTCCCGCGCTCCGTCCCTTACGTCGGGCGTTCGCTCAACTGGGTGATCGTCGCCCAGCGCTTCCCCGTCCGCATCCGCCTTGTCGATCCCCCGCAAACCCTCGTGAGGCTCGGCGCCACAGCGGTCGTCGAGATGAAGCATGGCGCCAGCTGCAGGTGAGCGACGTCCGTCCTTCTTCGAAGGGATCGGAGCACTTCTGGCACCGTTTCCCGGCCGGCTCGAGTTCGCGGTTCGGTTGGCACTGATCTGCGCGCTGACCACCCTCGTCGTCGAGATCTACCAGACGCCCGAGCCGGCCCTCGCGGTCTATGTCGTGTTCTTCGTGATGAAGCCCGATCGGGCGGCGAGCGTCGTCACCAGCATCGTCATGACGCTGCTGATCACGCTGATCGTTGGCCTGGCGCTGGCGCTCGCCGTCGAGGTCATCGAGCAGCCGCTATGGCGCGTCACGGCGATGACTCTGGTGTCATTCTGCCTGACCTTCGCGGCGTCCGCGAGCAAGCTCAAGCCGGTCGCCGGGACCGTCGCCTTGATCACGGCCTATGCGCTGGACCTGCTTGGGTCCGTGCCGGGTGGTGAACTCGCGACCCGCGGACTCCTCTATGCCTGGCTTTTCGTTGGCATACCCGCCGGCGTTTCCATCGTGGTCAACCTCGTCCTGGGACCTGCCCCGAGGCGCCTCGCCGAGCGGGCGTTGGCCCATCGGCTTCGCTGCGCCGCCACGGTGCTTCTCGCGCCGGAGAGCAGCGCGCGGAAGGCGTTCGAGGAGTGCCTGCACGAAGGCCCCGGCGAAGTCCCGGTCTGGCTGAAGCTTGCTGGCGCAGAGCGAACGTCGCCCGCGCGGGACATCACGGCCCTTTCACAGGCCGCTCGATCGACGATCGTGATCCTGTCGGTGGTCGACTTCCTCACGGGTGATGCGGGGATTTCGTTCCCGGCCTCGATTCGCCGGCGCATCGCCGAGACCCTCGATGGCATGGCCGCCATCCTCAGCAAGGGCAGCTATCCGGTGGAAATCGCTCTGGAGAGCTACAAGGATGAGGCGGGGCTGGCGCCGGTCGCGGCAACTGCGCTCTCGGAACTGCGCACGGCGCTATCCCTCTTCGCGGAACCACCAACGCCCGACCCATCGCCGCAGCCTGACCCGTCGCCCCAGCCTGGCGCAAAGCCCAAAGGTGGCTTTTTCCTTCCGGACGCCTTCACCAATCCGGCGCACGTCCAGTACGCGTTTAAGACAACCGGGGCGGCGATGTTCTGCTACGTCGTCTATCTGCTGCTGGACTGGCCCGGTATCCATACCTGCCTGATCACGTGCTACATCGTCTCCCTCGGCACCACGGCCGAGACGGTGGAGAAGCAGACGCTTCGTTTCCTGGGATGCGGCATCGGCGCCGCGGCGGGACTCGCGGCCATCGTCTTCGTGATGCCCGGCGTCACGTCGATCGGCGGCTTGATGGGGGTCGTCTTTCTCGCCGCTCTCGTGTCCGGCTGGATCGCCGCCGGCGGCCCGCGCATCTCTTACGCCGGGTTCCAACTCGCCTTCGCCTTCTTGCTCAGCGTGGTCCAGGGCGCGGCACCCGCCTTCGACATGACGATCGCGCGCGACCGAACCATCGGCATCCTGTTCGGCGACCTCGTTGTCTCGATCGTCTTCACGCAGATCTGGCCGGTGACGATCGCCGGACGCATCGATCCGGCGATCGCGGGCCTGCTGCGCCAGCTCGTCGCCCTGGTCTCGGCAGCGAGCACGCTGAAGCGTTGGGGACTCGCAGCGGAAGCCCGGGCAAAGCTCGCTGCTGTCGAGCAGGATCTGGATCTCGCCCGCTATGAGCCGCCCTCGATCCGGCCTGTTCCGGGTTGGCTGGACGAGAGACGGGAAGTCGTCAGCATCCTGTCGTCGCTTCAGGGCCCGCTGCTGATTGGCGCCGACCAGGAGTCCGCCGGCTTCGTTGGCACGGCGCGGCGCCTTGAACGACTCGCGGAGAGTCTCGACGCCGCCGTCGAGCCCGAAGGTCCCGTATCCGAGACAACGGTCGCACCCAGCGGATCAGAGCCAGTGCCGCGCCCCGCTGACTCAAGCGAGATCTCGGCGGCCGTGGAGGCGCCTCTCGTGAAGTTGGAACAGCTCGTTGGGAACCTATCCGAATATGCAGCGCAAGAAATGGCCGGCTATTCGCCGGCGTAAAGTAGCCGTCGCCGGCGCCGTATCCTTGGTCTGGCTTGCCGGCTGCGCGACCTCGGCACTCGAGATGGCGCCGGAGCGGCCTGACCGACCGTGGGTACCCGCCACCACCGAGAGCGGCGAGATCATCGCCGGCGCACCCCAGCGCCATCCCACGGCAGAAGGTTATGTCCTGCCTGCCAATCCGGTCCTCCGACAGGTTCCGTCACCGCCCAGCGTCGATACCACTAGGATTTATTCCCTTTCCGAGTTGATCGATCTCGCAGAATCGAACAATCCGGCGACACGGATCGCCTGGAACGACGCCCGACGAGCCGCGCTTGCTGCCGGGATTGCCGAGAGCGCCTTTCTCCCGAACATCACGGCGACCGCCATCGGCGGATACCAGGGCAGCAGTGGCCGCCAAACGGCACTGGGGACGGGCTTTAGCAACAACTCCTCGCTGGACGGCACGGTGTCGGCTTTGTCCCTGCAATGGCTCCTGTTCGATTTTGGGGAGCGGGCCGCCGTGGTGGCCGCGGCGAAGCAGGGATCGGTGATCTCGAACATCGCGTTCACCGCCGCGCATCAGCGGCTCATCTACAGTGTCACGCTTGCCTTCTATAACCGCAGCGCCGCCCAGGCGCGTTTCAAAACCGCGACGCAATCCCTAAAGAACGCGCAAGACGTCCAAGCCGCCGCGGAGGACCGTTACAAGCATAGCATCGGGACGGTCACGGAGGTCGCCCAGGCCCGCCAGGCCACGGCGCAGGCCAATTTGGCTGTGGTACAGGCAACCGGGGGGGCACAGGACGCCTATCTCGCCCTGATCACCGCAATGGGCATCTCGCCGCTGGCGAAAATCAAGATCGCCGACGCGTCGGGCCGCAAGCTCTCGCCATCGATGGCAACACCCGTCGAGAGCATAATCTCGGAAGCGCTTGCCCGGCGCCCGGACATGCAGAGCGCCTACGCTGCGCAAAAGGCGAGCCTCGCAAATGTCCGGGCAGCGGAGGCCGAGTTCCTGCCGAAATTCTTCCTGTCGACAAACGGCACCTACAGCTCCGGGAACCTCGACGTGACCAGCCTCCCTTCCGCTGGTCAGCAGCCGCCAACAGTCAACGTCAGCGGCAACCATCTCGGCGGGAGTATTTTCGCCGGGGTGACAGTCCCGCTCTACGACGGTGGAACGCGAGACGCGCAGCTCACCCGAGCCCGCGCGGAAGCCGACAGCGCCGACGCCCGGCTGACGCAGGTGCGGGAAGACGCCGTGCGCCAGATCGTGCTCGCGGATAACGCCCTTCACACCAGCCTCGCTGCCTACTCGGCATCGCAGACCCTGGAAGCGGCTGCGCAGACGACGTTCGATTCTGCGCTCGCCGCTTATCGCAACGGCGTCGGCTCGATCACCGACTTGACGCTGGCGGAAACCCAGCTTCTGCAGGCGAAGAATGCGTCCACGGATGCTTACAGCACAGCACTGTCGGCTGCCGCGACGCTCGCGCTTTCGACGGGAGCGCTCGGCGCGGCCCCGGAGTGAGGTGACGTGGTCAAGCCCCCCGACACTTGGGAAGGCGCGCTTCAAAACCAGGTCACACGGGAGGCTGGATTGACGCGGGCGGGTCCGGCTGGTGACACCCTGATTTTTTCAGGGGTGGTGCGAGATGGATAGATGCGTTGGCGCAGCGGCGAGGCTACCGGAGAGTGACCGCAAGGACCTGGCGGTTCAGGCGTTGGCACGATCGGCGACGACCAGGAGCAGCACGGCGATGCCGACAGTTGGGGCGTGCATCTGCTCGACGCCGCCCGGCAGGGGCTGAAGCCCGACACTACGATCGCCGATGCCGGGCAAGGACTGCGCGCCGGGCAGAAGGCCGCCTGGGGCGGCACACCGTGCCATGGCGATGTCTTCCACATCATCCGCCAGTGCGAGGTCCTCGCCAACACGCTGTCGCGCGTCGCCAAAGGCGTCACGTCGCGGCGCAAGAAGCTGGAGGCCCAGTTCGGCCGCGCCGGCCAGCCTGGTCCGGACGATGCGCTTGTCGGCGAATTGGCGCTGGCACGGCAGACCGAAACTCAAGCGCAATGGCTGGCCCGCGACATTCGAACGCTCACCCAATGGCTGAGCCGCGACGTGCTGGCGCTAGCCGGTCCGGACCTGGCCACGTGCCGCGCTGTAGCTAAATGGTTCCTCCTCAATCTCCGTGCAAACCGATGGGTCACTCTGGGTTCAAACCACTGTAACTGCTCATTGAATTAGCATATGTTGGATGATTCCAGGACGACCGCGCAACGCCTAAGCCCGAAGACCAGATAACCTAGCG
>JAQGHW010000384.1 GCA_028291505.1 Rhodopila sp.
TCGATCGCGGCGCTCGCATCTTGGATACGAGGGAGGAGCGTCGTTGTCGCCGTCAGATAGGCCGCGGACGCCAACAGCAGACCGGGCGCGATGAGGCGGACAACACCCCTCGAAGACGGGGCAATCGAGTCGAGGGAAACCGTGGAGGCGTCGCTCATCAGAAGTCTCCAGAGTTGGAAAAAAAGCTGCCGCCAGGCGATTTCCGCACGCCCGGCGGCAGGGGCCGGGGTGATTAGCCGCCAGCGCCGAACTGCACCATCTGCGGGTTGTCGGTGACCGTCGCGGCGCCACCGGACGCGGTAACCGAAGCCTTGTTGATCCAGACGCCGGCGGAGGCGAACAGGCCGCATAGGACGACACCGGCCAGCGCGCGGCCGACATAGCCCGTCTCGCGGTTCTGCGGCTGGCGGGACTGCCACGCAGCCCAGACGCCGAAGAAAAAGCACACCGCTGCGGCCAGGTAACAACCCATGGAAAACGCGATGCCGCCGGAATTGACCGCCTCGCCGGAGATCAGGTTCAACTGCGCACCGATGCCGCCCGCCGGGGAGGCCGCCTGCGCCAGAGCCTGCCCGGCAAAGCCGAGAACGCCCGACAATCCGATCGCGGAGACCGCGAGCGCACGACAGCGCCAGACGGTGCGACGGTGCGGACGGCCCAAAGCCGCCGGCACCTGCTTGTTGTGGAAAGAGAGATTCACGCTACTGACTCCTGGTTGCGAGGGATGAGCCCCTCCCGACGCAGACTCGGCGAAACCCGTGCAAACAGACTGAAGAAAGTCAGAGGCATGGTTTGTTGTGAGGCTCCAGAGGCGGGGCGTCCGCAGCGCGTATCAGCGAAGCAGCCCCAAACAACTTACGAAAAACACGAGAGCGTCACGGCGAGGGCGACAGTATTGATCGTCCTCGCGCCTTGATTTATTATGCTTGTGCGCTTCGCGGTAAGACTTGAACCATCAGCCCCCGCTCGCGACAATCCCGCGTGTGCTTCTCCATAGGGCGCTTTCTCGCCAGCAGGCCCGCCCCCAGCTACTTCCCATGACGACCAGGCACGGCTTAGCCGCCAGTCTGGAAGAGCGCCACGACGCCATTGGCGACGGTCAGGATGTTGATGCACATCACGCCGAAGACGAACTGCACCGCGCAGGCCGTGGCAGAGCCCTGGTTACGGCCGTTGACGATCGCGCGCCATCTCACGATGGCCCACCACACACTCGCCGCCCCGAATGCCTGGAAGAAGTATTGGAATAGAGTAACGACGTTGACGACTGTGTTCTCCGGCGTGGCGCCGAGAATGTTGTTCGCGTTCCCTGGCGTGGTGGCCTGATAGCTTGTCAGCGAGGTCACAAGGTTCGTACCCGCACTGACGTTTGCCATGTTCAGGAACTGCGGGAAGCTCGCGAACACGCCCGACAGGATCAGCGAGACAAACGGCACCCAAGGCCGGTTATGAAAATGGTGAGGGTGATGATGGTTGTCATAAGCCCAACTGCGGAACGTCCATCCGGCGAATAAGAAGCAAGAGCACGCCATGAGGTAACAGAGTGCGGGCAGGACGACGGCGATGCTGTCTGCAATCGCCGTCGTGAAGTTGACCAGTCCCTGCAAGGTTCAGCTCCCCAACGCTGCTACTGGATCGCGCCGTGGTCCGTGGTGACAACCCACGTTGTGCCTTTCTGCCCGATCGATTTGACACGGCCGTAATCGGGAATGGTGTCGCCGACCACCACCTGCATCTGCGCGCCGTCGCCGCCACCGCGATCGACCTGCGCCAGCAGAGCCAACCCCGGCGAGGCCGCCTGCACACGATAGACCTTCGGGGCTCCCGCCGGCCCCGGCACGACCGCAATGGGCTGCGTGGCGACGACCGGGACAACCTTCAGCGAAGCGGCAGCCGGATCGCTGGTCGGCCCGACGGGGACGTTCGCCGGCGCGCTGCCGGTCGGGTCGGCCGCCGCGGCGACGGCGCTCCGTGCTTCGGCGAGTGCGAGACGGCGCTCGTAGTCGGTCAGGCGTGCTGCGACGTCCGCCGAGGACTTGCCGAGGTCTTTTTCCATCTCGGCCTGCTGCTTGCGCAGGTCCTTCACCATCGCGGCCATCTCGGTGACGAGGTTGAGCACCTGGACCTGGTCGGCTGGGCTCATCGGGCCGGCGCGCAGGTTCGCCGCCACAGTCAGGACGTCCGGCTGGGGTGGGAGCGGCGGGACAACGGGTGCGGCCGCACTGGGCGTAGGCGGCTCAGTCACCTGCGGCACGGCAACCGCAGCAGGCACGAGCGTGGTTTGCGGTGCAGCAGGCGCGTCTGGGGCCACGGGCCAGGCTTGTGGAAGCGAGGCGATGATGAGCGCCGTCGCGTCCTTCGGCGTGGCCCCCGCAGGCGCAGCATTGGCCGTAACCGGGGGCTTCGGTGATGGGGATGTTGCTGCCGGCGTCTGCGACACCATGGACGATCCTGGCTCCCGCGGAACATCGCCGGCGGGCGCGTCCGCATCGACGGACCTCGGAGCGGTCGTTGAATGGACGGCCACCGGGTTCACCGGGTGCCCCGCAGCGCTCGAACCAGCAGGATGGTCGGCATGTGCCGGGTCTGTCGATCCCGGATGTAAAGACAGAAATTCGGCGACTTCCTGATCGCGCGGTTTTGGCGCATAGGACTCGCGTGTGGCGGGCGCCGGAGCCGGAACCGAAACCCTCGCCAGCGAAGCCGATGGCGCCAGGATGGGTCGCAGCGGACCTTGCGCGTCATGGGCCACCCCGTTCACCGAGGCCCGCAGGCGCGGCACCGGATAGACCTTGTTGTAAGGCGAGACGAGGAACGCGCCGCCAGCCGCGACGGCAATGGCCACGACCGCAACACCGGCGAGCAGCAGCCCGCGCCGTCGCCGGACAGGTTTCGGGGCCGATAACGGGAGGCGCTCGCCGGGTTCGAGACCGCCGACGCCTGGCGGCGCGCCGTTGGGTTCATCGGCTTCATCGGGCAAGTGCGCACTCATTCCGGCGATGCCGGGCTCGGACTCGGGGTGCGTGGCGATATGCGTGTCCATGAGAACCTCCTGACGCGGGACCTTCAGTCGCAATCCTGCCTTGGCTTCTTGCAAACGGCGGGTCGTTTTGCGTTCCGATCAGCTCCGGTGCTCGACGACGTCGGAAAGGAACATGATGCCGACAGCGACATTCGGCTCGAGCGAGATCGTCGGACCCTTCGGCGCTTCCTGATTGAGCACCGAGCCAAGCTGCGCCGACGCGGTCCCCGCGGCGACGCCAAGCTGCTGCTGAATGTTCAGATGGTTGGTGGTCGTCGCACCGCCGAAAGGACTTATGACGGCAACGCTGTTGGTGGTCTGCTCGATCGCCTGGCCAAGTCCGGCAACAAACGCCGCAGCCGCCGGCAGCACGAAACGAGAAATGTAATGCTCATCCACCCGCGACGCGAAGGAGGCCTCCATCGTATCAGGCGCAATCACCTCGCCGTCGCAGCTGATCTGCTTGCCCTGGTGAATGATACTGCTGATGTGGATGACCAGCCGGTTCGACTCCTTAGCGAATGTTCCGATCATGCGATCCCCGGCGAGTGGGCCGCTGTCGGCCTGAAACACCGCCGGGCTGGTCTCGTCGGAGCTCAACGCCAGCACCGGATGCGCATACACGCCGCGCCCGGCCGGCACGAGAATCCGGCCCGGATCCTCACCTCGGCTCGCAACGGGAACCGCCGATTCCGCGCCGCGCGCGCGGCTGTTGCTGCCCGTCGAGGACGCAGACGCTGTCCCGTTCGGATCGTCGCCATCGGCCTGCGTTGCGGGCAATACGATGTCGGTGCGGGGCATGTGCCCGCCCCATTGCGAGAACAGGTTGTTGATCTGATTCGAGAACGCCTGTTGCTGCGCCTGCGTCTCGGCCGGTGTCGCGGCAACCGGTGTCGGACGCAGCTGCGGCTCAGGGGTGGTATCCAGGGTCGCCGGTTGCGCAGGCGGCGGGAAGCCGGCCGCCACGATTGGTGCGACCACGCGCGGCGCCGGCCGCGCTGGACGCCCGACAAACCTTGGGGTCTGCGGATCGGGCGCCGGCACTGCCGAAGGCGCCGGTTGGACCGGCGGCGGCAGCGGTTGGGATGGCTGGCTGGGCGCCATGGCAGGCGTGTAGGAGACGCCTTTCTGCATGGCGCGGGCGGCCTGCTCGTCCGCCACCGAGAGCAACAGGGCGTCCTGCTCGGGCGTGCTGTGCAGACCGCCGGGCAGCGGGTCGATGGCTTTGAGCCGGGCATCGCGTGAAACGATCGGCACGGTGCGGCCTGAAAGTGCGACAAAGATCACGAGCGCCAGCACGGCGACGATGATGAGCACGATCATAGCCAGGCGCCGTGGCCCGGCACGGCCGGACGCGTTGAAGAACGCCCCGAACGGCAGCCTGGGAGCACGCCGGAGAAGGGCAAGAGCGTCGGAAACGGCACCGGACATGGCGATCAGTCCTTCAACTCGGCCGACACGGTGCGGCCATCGACGGATAGCAGGACGACAGGCGTGTTCGGGATGGCGTAGACGGTCGTGCCGGCCTCCGCCTGGGAGGCCGTCCACTCCGGCGACAGCAATGTGTAGCGGGTGCGCAGGTATACGTGGCTGCCCAGCCGCCAGGCCCGCAGCCCGTCGGGCGAAACGTTCTCAACAGAGAGCGGCGCAGCATCGGCCGGCGGCGCGCCGTCCAGCATGGCGGTCAGGAACGGTGCGCCCGTATCGGGCGCGCCCGATTGGGTCATGATTTCGACCTTGGCATGCGGCCCGCGTTCGGCGACGTGGATGCTCAGGCTGGAATCAAATCGCCCACCGCCGGAAAGCAGCAGGAAGGTGAGGGGCTTCGGCGCGCCCTCAAGTGAAACGACGAGGCCGCCGCGCGGGCTGAGCGAAACCGGCGTGATCTCCAGTACGTTGCTGCCCTTGCTCGGCGTACAGACGTAGAAGCCGATGGCGGCCACGGACGGGCCGCCGCCGTTGGTCTGCGCGTTGCAGTTCGTGCCGCCGGCGATCGCGGCGGGGTTGCTGTTGGTGTCCCACTGGATCGGCCAGGGCTGTCCGGTGCTGTCGAAGAAGCTGACCGCCGTTGGATAGCCCTTGACGGTGTTGATGATGCTGGTCGCTGAGCCCGGCGCGAAGCTGACGTTGACCTGGCGATTGATCGGAGCTGCCAGCTCGGTCATGCCCTGTTCGATCGTCTGCTGCTGCGCTCGATATCGCCGCGCCAAGTCCTCGATCATGTCCGGGGTCAGCGGAATGGCATCGCGCGCCGCCTTCGCCGCCGGTGTGTCGGCAGCCGGCGGCGCGTCGGGCGCCGGGATGCCGGGCGCGTTCGGCTGGCCCGTGGTTTGGCTCGATCCGGGGGCCGCCCAGGCAAACCCGGCCATGCAAGCCATGACGTAACGCGCGATGCGCAAGAAAGCCTCCCTCTGCTTAGGTCAGTTTGGTGAATGACTGGCGGCCTTATTGCTCAACAGTCACGTCCATTCTCTGCGTCGTCAGTGGACGCTGCTGGCAACAAGCTGGTCGATCGCCAGCCCGTCCGGATGCTCGTCCGTATTGGTGCGAACGACGACGGCCGTCACGAGCAGATTGTTGCTGGACGTCTGATTGACGTTCTCACAGGTCTGAACGATAGGCACCTCGATCGTGTAGGCGAGGGCGCCCTGTACGAAGCTGGTCTGGTGGATTAGCGCAGCGCGCTGGGATTGTGCATGACACAACAGGCGCGCCCGCTTCAACTCGTCGAAATTGCCCTGGCCGACATAGCTTCCGGCGAATGTGTTCCAGCCACGTACCGTGAACTTGCGGCTCGCCGTGTTGAGTTCCTTCGCGTAGTTCCAGTAATCGACGTTGTAGGGTGCGATGGCCGCCTGCACGGTCCATTGCAGCAGTTCGGTATCGTCGACGATCGGGCTGTCGACCGGCGTCAGCGGCCGGGTGAAGCCTTTGCCATCCGAGATAAAAAATAGCGGCCTGACAGGATGCGCCCACACATAAGCGTCATGGATGAGCGACAGGCCGAGTAGCGCCCCCATTCCGAGGGTGAGTCCAAGGCATCGGCTCACGAGCGTGCCCTGGAAGTCTGGGTCCGACAGCCTGCGGTCGATCGCGCGACGGGAATTGCTCATTGGTGGCTCCTTGCTGGATCGGCAGAGATCCTTGCATGGCTGCTTGCAAACGGGCGGGTGGCTGAACACCGGACGACGTGCTATTGAGCGTACCTTGCTTCTCCAGCTCTTCGCGTGTCAGGATACTGTACGTAT
>JAQGHW010000386.1 GCA_028291505.1 Rhodopila sp.
ACCGGGTCCGGCCATTTCTTCACCGAGACACTCGGCATCGTCCGTCTGCTCGGGGACGTGGATCTGTTCGTCAGCCGAGCGGCGGCGGAGGTGGTGCGGATGTACAAGACCGATCTGAGTCTATCCAAGGGCTGCCAAGTCTATCATGATACGACCGCGAGTGCCGCGCCGGTCGCGATGTTCTACCACGGCGTCTATCACACGGTGGTCGTGGCGCCGGCGACATCGAACACCGTTGCGAAATGCGTGGCGGGGATTTCCGACACGCTGGTAACGAACGTATTCGCTCAGGCGGGGAAGTGTCGTGTCCCCGCCATCGTGTTTGCTTGCGACAGCGCGCCGGAGATGGAGACCGAGGCGCCAGAGGGGATGGTGAAAGTGTACCCTCGCCGCATTGATCTGGAGAATACCCAGCGCCTGGCGTCGTTCGAGCGCACCGAGGTGGTGGTGACGCTGGCCGGGCTGGAGGCTGCGATCGCGGAGCGGCGGCGGTCGCTGGAGGGTGTATAGACAGATGTCATGACCGAGCGGGTGGTATTTCTGACGGGGCATTTGGCCTTGCCGCGGCTGCGGCGCATCCTGGAGGGGCTGGGGGATACCGCGTTCACCTGGGACATCGTCGACATCGGTGTGCAGGTCGCGGCGTTGATGACCGAGGCCATCATCCTGCGGCGCCTGACCCGCCCGGTGCAGGCTACCCGAGTGATCCTGCCTGGCCGCGCCGGCGTCGATCCGCAACGCCTGACCATCGAATTCGGGGTGCCGTTCGAGCGTGGGCCGGATGAACTGGCGGACTTGCCGGCTTATCTCGGGCGCGGTGGTTCTGCTGTTGATTTATCACATTACGACGTGCGGATTTTCGCCGAGATCGTCGATGCGCCGTTGCTGCCGTTGGACCGCCTGCTGGCACGTGCCGAGATACTGCACCGACAGGGTGCCGACGTCATCGATATCGGTTGCCGTCCCGGCACGCCGTTCGATCACCTGGAAGCGGCGATCGCGCATCTGCACGACGCCGGGCTGCGTGTCAGCCTCGATTCCGGCGACCTCGACGAACTGCGGCGCGGCGCGGAGGCGGGCGCGGATTTCCTGTTGAGCCTGACGGAAGACAGCCTGGACGTGGCGGCAGGCACCGGCGCCGTTCCGGTGCTGGTGCCCAGGCAACACGGCGACCTGGAATCGCTGGTGCGAGCCGCCGACAAGGCACGGGCCCTCGGCATGGCCTGTCTGCTCGACCCGATTCTCGATCCGATTCATTTCGGCTTTACCGCCTCGCTGACCCGTTACGCAATGCTGCGGGAGCGGTTGCCCGACGTGGAGATCCTGATGGGAACCGGCAATCTGACCGAACTGACCGATGCGGATTCCGCCGGCGTCACGGCGATGCTGATGGGGATTTGCTCTGAACTGGCGATCCGCGCCGTGCTGGTGGTGCAGGTCAGCCCTCACACACGGGAAACCGTTGCCGAACATGATTTCGCTCGGCGATTGATGTTTGCCGCCCGCGCGAATTCGGATTTGCCACGCAACTACGGGGCAAGGCTGTTGCAGGTGCACGACCGAGTGCCGTTCGTGCAGACCGCTGACGACGTCGTGACCCAGGCGCGCGCCGTTCGTGACCCCAACTACCGGATCGCCACGGCCGAGGATGGCATCCACGTCTTCAACAACTCGATCCACGAAATCGGCCGGGACGCGATGTCGCTATATCCTGTGTTGGATGTGGCGAACGATGGTGCGCATGGGTTCTACCTCGGAACCGAACTGATGAAGGCGGAGACAGCGTTCGCGCTCGGCAAACGTTATGTGCAGGATGCGCCGCTGGATTGGGGCCTGGCAGCCCCGGGCGACAAGGCGGCGCCCACGCGGCTCGCCGAGGCGGGGCACACGTTGCGGTCGAAGGGGGCTAAGCGCGATGATCCGTGAGGTCATCGTCACCACGGTTTCGGACGATGGCACGCCGCATGTCGCGCCGTTCGGCCTGATCGCCGCGGCGCCGGACGAATGGGTGATTGCCCCGTTTCATCCCTCGACGACGCTGGACAATCTGCGCGTGGTACCGTTTCTGGTGGCGAACTATACTGATGATGTGCGGATCTTCGCGGGCTGCTTGACCGGGCGGCGCGACTGGCCGTGCGTGCCATCCACCGTTGTGCCGCCGCCGCGCCTGGCCGTTGCCCTGGCGCACGCCGAGATGGCGGTCGTTTCGGTCCAGGAGGACGCCCAAAGACCACGCTTTCGTTGCCGGATCGTGCATCGGGAGACTCACCGGGGCTTCGAGGGCATGAACCGCGCAAAGGCCGCCGTGGTGGAAGGCGCGATCCTGGTCAGCCGGCTGGGCATGCTGCCGCGGGAGAAGGTCGAAAATGAAATCGCCTACCTCGAGATCGCTATCGGCAAGACCGCGGACGAGGCGGAGCGGGAGGCGTGGAGCTGGCTAATGGACGCCGTTCGCGCGCACTACGCCGGCGGTTGATCCACGGCGAGCAGCGCGACCGCGACGGCAGGCGCACAGGCGTCGACCCAATTGACTCCATCGGCTGATCCAATGCCGCCACACAGGCTGGCGAAGGGAACGAAGCGCCGGCCTAGCCGGTCAGCCAGGCGATGTGCGATTGACGCACCAACCCCGGCGGCGATCACCGGCGCGTCGTGCGGCAGGCCGGCGCCGGAAAGGACCAGCAGCGCACCGTCGTGGATCTGCCGCAGTTGCACTTCGGCGAACCACGCAGCCAGACCGCGCCAATCGGCGTCGGTGGCGTCCCCTGAGTCTCGCCCGATCATCCGAGCGAGCCTGGCGCGGGATGCCGGCAGGGTCTTTGGCCTGCCGTCGGCGGTGTCCATCTGGTCGGTGTCCTCATTCAGCGTGCCGAGGATGCGGTGCACGTCGGCGGTGGAGGCGAAGTATTCCGCGGCCAGAGTGGTCCAACTGCCGGCAAACGGGGCGCGCGGTGCCAGAGCCATCACGAAGCTGCGGGTGAGCCCCGTGTAGACGAGTTCGCCGGTGCCGAACCGTTCGGCGTCGGTGTAGCCGCGGGCATGGACCGCGCCGTCAAGAAGCGGAATGATATCCGCCGTCGTCGAACCGATGTCGACGAAAAGTCCATCGCCGTGGCGCGCTGCCAGGGCCGCGCTTGCATGCCAGTTGGCGGACGCGATGTCCTGGACATGCGCCGGCGCCATCGGCGGTGTGACAACCCCCTGCCGTCCGGCGTAGAGGCGCAACGTTCCGGACGGCAAAGCCTGTGTCAGGGCCTCGACGATCGCCAGCACGCCGGTGCGGCGGTCTGGGAAAACGTCGGCCAGTTCGCCTGTCATCGTGGCGACGTGCAGATCGGCTGGGCCGAATTCCGAACGCAATGTTTCCAGTACAGGGGCCAGGCGATCCGCACCCAGCCACAGGGGGCACGGCAGTTGCCTGACGGCGGTGACACGTCCGGCCTCGATGCACGCCGCTTTGACATGGGCACCGCCGACATCCCAACCGATCACCTTTTGCACGGCATTCTCCTTCTGGGTCACAATGCACGCCGGGGTCGCGGACACGAGAGGGGCGCATGGAGGTTATACCGGTCATCGACATCAAGGGCGGCCAGGTGGTGCATGCGCAAGGGGGACGCCGCGATTCGTATCGTCCGATCGAGACGCCTTTAAGCGCGACCAGTGCGCCCGCGGATGTCGCGGCCGGGTTGCTGCGCCTGGCGCCATTTCGGAAACTGTACATCGCCGATCTTGATGCGATCGAGGGAGGTAAGGCGAACGATGCGGCGATCGATGCGATCGCGCACGCCGCGCCCGGGGTCGAACTGTGGGTCGACAACGGCATCGCCGACGCTGCCGCCGCCCGGGCATGGCTAGACCACCACGCCCACTGTCTGGTGATCGGCAGCGAATCACAGCGTGGGACCGAAACGATCAGATCGTTGCGTGGCGAGGCGCGGGTGCTGCTGTCTCTGGATTTTCGCGGCGATGCCTTCCAGGGGCCTGGCGCGCTGCATGACGATTGCAGGATGTGGCCGGCACGCGTGATCGTCATGACGCTGGCACGTGTCGGCGGGGCGGGCGGACCTGACACGGAGCGTGTGGGGCAAATCGTCGCGCGCGCGGAAGGACGCGAGGTCTTTGGCGCCGGGGGGATTCGGAACAGTGCGGACCTCGACGCTTTGGCCGCCGTCGGTGCGGCGGGTGTACTTGTGGCGACCGCGCTGCATACCGGCGGCTTGACCGGTTCGGAACTTCTGCCGTGGGTACGAGGGGCTGCTCGGCCGTGATTGCTCCGTTGTCGAAGCAGTCACGGCGTCCCAGACGATCGCCTTCCAGGAATCAGGCGGCGTATGGATGTTTCACGGTCTTGTAGTGTTCCTGGACCTCCTTCGAGGTCGGCCACCCGCCTACAGCACGCGCGATGGCTTCTTTCGTGGCTTTGTAGTTGTACTCCTGGATCTTCGTGTCGTCGGTCGCCAGCCAGTGGATAAATACCCCAACGGCGATGAACAGGTCGTCAGCCTCATCGGCGGGTATCACGCCATCCGCCACGCTGTCGGCCACCGCCATCGCCACCGCGTGCTGAGCCGGACCGAACATCTGAACCGCCTGCTTGGCACCCTTGATCGTAACCTTGTTGAACAGAATCGTGTTCGGTTTGCACGCCAGATTCGGCGCCACGACGGCCAGCAAGGTCGTGAACCCGTCCTTGTTGTTGGTCAACGCGTTGCAGAATGCGGTTTCCGCCGCACTGCCGCGCGGACCAATGATGAGATCGACGTGCGCGACCTCATTGCCTTCGCCGACCAGAGATTCCCCAACGCCAACTTTGGTGATTTTTGCCATAACGGTTTCCTCGTCAGTC
>JAQGHW010000394.1 GCA_028291505.1 Rhodopila sp.
CGGACGATCCAGTCCTGGATGCTCCGCAGTTCGGCCAGCGTGCGCTGCGCACCGAGCACGACATACTCGTAGACCCAGCCGACCCCGCTCGCGTCCGGACCCAGCGCGGGCGTGACGCCCTGAGGCAGTCGCCTGGCGGTAAAGTTCAGGTACTCCAGCACGCGTGAGCGCGCCCAGTAGAGGTCGGTCCCATCGTCGAACACCACGTAGACGAAGGACAGGCCGAAATCCGAGAAGCCCCGCACGACCTTGGCATGGGGCACCGCCAGCAGCGCGGTGGTCAGCGGATAGGTGACCTGGTCCTCGACCACCTGGGGTGCCTGCCCCGGATACTCCGTGTAGACGATGACCTGCGTGTCCGAGAGATCCGGCAGTGCATCGAGCGGCGTGTTGGCGACCGACCAAACGCCGACGCCGACCATGATCAGCGTGATGAGCAGCACCAGCATCGTGTTGCGGGCGGACAGTTCGATGAGGCGGCCGATCATGGCTTGCCTCCCTGCTGGTCCGCGGCAGGCTTCGAGCCATCCGCGAATCCTTGCAGCGCCGCTCGGAGGTTGCTCTCCGCGTCGATCAGGAAGTTGGCGCCGACCACGACTCGCTCGCCGGGCTTGATGCCGTCCACCACCTGAACCCAGTCATCGCCCCCGGCGCCGAGGTGCACCTGCCGCGGCTCGAAGCGGCCCTCGCCGCGCGCGATCAGCACGACCTGGCGCGTGCCGCTGTCGAGCACCGCCGAATTCGGCACCGAAAGCACTGGCGATGGTGCGGGCGCGGCCTCCAACACGACGTTCGCGAACATCGCCGCGCGGAGCATCCCGTCGGGGTTTGCGATCACGATCCGCACCCGCGCGGTCCGGGTGTCCACGGAAAGGCTGGGATAGATGAATTCGACCGTGCCATCGAAGGTGCGGCCGGGAAATGCGACAAAGGACGCCTGCGCACGCTGCCCGGGCACGATCGCGCCGATGTCCTGCTCCTGCACCTGCGCGATCAACCAGACGGAGGAAAGGTCAGCAGTCCTGTACAGCGCCTCACCCGCGTCGATCCGCATTCCCTGCTGGACGGGCTTTTCGATCACCACCCCATCCGCGGGTGCCTTGATGGCGATGCGCCGAACGGACCGGCCCGTTCGGCGGAGCCGGCCTATCTCCTCCTCCGGGACGTCGAGAGCGCGCAGACGCTGCATCGAAGCTTGCGCGATGTTGCCGCCCATGCGGGCCGCGACGAGATACTCTTCCTCGGAGGCGACGAGGTCGGGCGAATAGACTTCGGCCAGCACCTCGCCGCGCCGGACCGGATCACCGGTCGCGGCCACCGTCAGGTGCTCGATCCAACCCGACACTTTGGTCGTCACCGTGGCCAGGTTCCGCTCGTCGAATTGCAGGATCCCGGTGGCGCGGATCGTCCGCCCGCCGGTCTGCCGCAGCTCCGCGACTTCAGTTCGGACGCCCAATGTCTGCAGGCGGCCGGGGGT
The DNA here is from genome assembly GCA_028291505.1 of Rhodopila sp. GTDB lineage: Bacteria > Pseudomonadota > Alphaproteobacteria > Acetobacterales > Acetobacteraceae > Rhodopila. Next base: position 1,478 of record JAQGHW010000394.1, read on the forward strand.
TATACGAACGGTGCCGGGCGGGTCACCCTGCGTGCCTTCATCGGCGTAGACGGGCAGGTAGTCCATGCCCATCGAATCCTTCTTCGGACCGGGCGAGGTGTCCGGCAGCCCCATCGGATTCCGGTAGTACAGGACTCGGCGATCACCGCCTCCCGACGGCTTGATCGCAGCAGGCGCGTCTTCGAATATGGGCCGGTAATCCTTGCCGAACGCGTTTTTCTTCGGCCCTGGCGAGTAGAACGGCTGGCCATCCGGATCCTGGTAAAAGAGCGGCTGACGGGCGACATCGTCAGCCCGCGCGACGCCGAGAACCAACAGTCCAATCGCGGCGCCGGCAATGACCTTTCGCATCAGAGATCGCCCCCGATCAGGCGTTCGATGGCAGCCAGCTCGACCTGCTCATCGAGCTGGGCCTGAAGCAGCCGAAGCCCGACCTCGTGGACCTGGTGTTCGGCGGTTATGGCGGCGACCAGCTCGCCCCGCCCCTGGCTGTAGTTGGCGAGAACGGTCTGGAAGGCGGTGCGGGCCTGAGGCATCGCCTCCCTCTGCAGCAGCGCCTCCGTGGCACGGGCGGCCCGCAGCCTGGCAGTGGCCTGCCCCAGGGCGCCCTCGATCTCCAGCATAGCCTCATCGTATCGCTGCTGCGTCGCCCCGAGCTGCGCCGCTGCGTCTTGTTGGCCGGAGGCTTCGCGACCCCAGGGGACCGGGATGTTGAGCCCGACCGTGGCTGCGAAGCCGACGGGCCGGTTGTTGGTCTGGATCAGCGGCCCGCCACCCACGGTCAGATCCGGATACCAGGCCTTGTCCGCCAGGGCGCTGCGCGTACGAGCAGCGGTGATTGCCGCGTTGTCGGCCGACAGCGCAGGGTTGGCCGCCCGCGCTCGGTCCATCAACACGGCGAGGACTGGCTCCGCCGCCGGGATCGGCCTCGCCCTTGCCGGTTCGGCAAGTGGAGTGTCCGCGGGCTGCCCCACCAGCACATTAAGGCGCGCCCGTGCCGCGTCTTTGTCGGCTTCCAGCCTGACCGCCTCGATCCGTGCGGCCGTCTCCTCGCCGAGTGCCTGGATGACGGCAACCTGATCGCCCCCGCCTTGGCCATAGCGGGCCGAAGCGGCCGATCGCATGCGGCGCGCCAGTTCGGCAACGTCCCGGTTCACCGCGATGTCGCGGTAGGCCAGGTAGTACTGGGCGTAGGCGACCTTGATCTTCTCGTCGAGTTCGTCCTGAGCGGCGCGCTGCCGCCCGCGGCTGGCATCGACGTCTGCCAGCGCGGCCTGCCGGCGCAGATCCCGCTTGCCCCAGAGCGGAAAGGATTGCGACAGCATGACCGTATGCGCGCTGAAGACGCCCGGGTCCCTGTAGTATTGGTAGCTGTCGCTGATGGTCGGATCGTCAAGCCGGTCGGCCCCCCCTGCCCTGGCCGAAGCCGCTTCGGTGTCCAGAGCGGCCGCCCGCAGCGTCGGGCTGAGCCGTCGCCCGGCGGCCAGCAGACCTTCGGCGGTTACGCCCAGCGGAGTGTCCGTGGGCCGAGCGTTGGCGGGCACGCACGCGAGCAGGCTGACCGCCAGCACCACGCCGGCGTCGAGCCGCATCCACTGGGCGCCCACGTCACTTCACCAGATCGGCATTGACGGTTCCGCGGACTGTATCGGGATCGCCCTGCACCTTGGCCGCCAGATGCAGCGCCCAGGTGCCCGCCATCCCGGGATCGACCTCGAAGCTGTAGATGCCGCCCTTCGCAGGCAGGACCTTCACAGGCGCCGTCATGGTATCCATTCCGGCAGGCCCCATGTCGGCCTTGCTTTCAAAGATCACGGCGTCCGGGACCGCTTTGCCGTCTGCGACACTGACCAGCCGAACCTGGACGATGTCCTTCCTGGCCGTCAGGTGCGGCGTGCCAACCAGTTCGAAGCGATAGTCATCCGATTTGGCCTGTACATGGGCGGTGAACGCAGCTCCGCCGGCGAGCGCAACGGCGCTCGCGAGAATGCGAATAGAAATCATTGATAGACCCTCCGTGACCCGCCAGCGCGGTCATGGGCGCGGCGGGCGGTGAACAACCAGTTTCCGGTGGACGCACCTCGGGTGTGCGCCGGTAGGACTCAGGTCGTTCGGGGGGGCATGGGGTCGGGTGTTTGATCCAGACCGGTCATCGCGGACCAGGCGGACCAGTAGTCGACCATGCTGAACCGCACCGCGGACTCCAGGCCCGCCACTCGGGCCGGAAGGCCGACATCGGCGACGCAGCCCATCTGCTTGATGCAGTCGGGCGTCATGCCTTTGCAGGGAGCCATCGGGCCGCCGTGCCCCGCGTCGGCCATCGACATCATCATGTCACACGGCATACCAGCCATAGCCACCGGCACGGCGCCCTGCGCTGACTCTGGCTGCACCATCGTCGCGCCGATCAGGGCGAACGCCGTCAGCAGAAGTATCAGGCGATGTGCACACCTCAGCATCGGCGCAGGGTAGCATGCTGTCATCCGCGATCAAGTCCGGTCATAACGGGTGTTTGGCATGCTGCCGTATGAGCGCCTATCGTTACGGCACATCACAACCGCCCAGCAGGAGACGCCTTTGATGGCCCAGCGTGCCGGATTGCATGCCCCGATCGTCCGCGACGCCATGGCCTATGTGCTGGCAGGCGGGCGCGGCTCGCGGCTGCTCGAACTGACCGATCTACGCGCCAAACCGGCGGTCTATTTCGGTGGCAAAAGCCGCATCATCGACTTCGCCCTGTCCAACGCGGTGAACTCCGGCATAAGGCGCATCGGCGTCGCCACCCAGTACAAGGCCCACAGCCTGATCCGCCACCTGCAGCGCGGCTGGAACTTCTTCCGCCCGGAACGCAATGAGGGTCTGGAGATCCTGCCCGCCTCGCAGCGTTCCGGCGACAGTTGGTACGCCGGCACCGCCGACGCATTGTACCAGAACATCGACATCATCGAGGGCTACGACCCGGAATACATCGTCGTCCTCGCTGGCGACCACGTCTACAAGATGGACTACGCCCAGATGCTCCTCCAACACGTCGAGCAGAACGCCGACGTCACCGTAGGCTGCATCGAGGTGCCCCGCATGGAAGCCACAGCCTTCGGCGTCATGCACGTCGACCACGCCGACCACATCATCGCCTTCGTCGAAAAGCCCGCCGACCCGCCCGCCATGCCCGACAACCCCGACATGGCCCTCGCCAGCATGGGCATCTACGTCTTCCAGACGAAATTCCTGATCGAGCAGTTGCGCCGCGACCAGGCCGACCCCGCATCCAGCCGCGACTTCGGCAAGGACATCATCCCGTATCTGGTGCAGCACGGCAAAGCCGTCGCCCACCGCTTCGCCAGATCCTGCGTCACCTCCGGCGCCGAGCGGGAGGCGTACTGGCGCGACGTCGGCACCCTGGATGCCTACTGGGAGGCGAACATCGACCTCACGGCGATTATCCCGGCGCTCGACCTGTACGACCGCGACTGGCCGATCTGGACCTATGCGGAAATCAACCCCCCGGCCAAGTTCGTGCACGAGGAAATCGGCCGGCGCGGGGAGGCGATCTCCTCGCTGGTATCCGGTGGCTGCATCGTCTCAGGCTCATTCCTGCGCCAGTCCTTGCTGTTCACCGGCGTGCATGCGCATTCCTATTCACGGGTCGAGAACGCCGTCATCCTGCCGGACGCCGATATCGGCCGCGGCGCCAGGATACGGAATGTGATCGTGGAGAAGGGCGTGAAGATACCGGCCGGACTGGTGGTAGGCGAAGATCCCGTGGACGACGCGCGCCGCTTCCGCCGCACCGAACGGGGCATCTGCCTGATCACCCAACCCATGATCGATCGGCTGGACCCCTGACTTGATCCGCGTGCTCGCTGTCGCCTCCGAAATCTTCCCGCTGGTGAAGACCGGCGGCCTGGCCGACGTCACCGGGGCCCTGCCGCTGGCGCTGGGCGCCGCGGGCGCGGAAACCACCACCATGGTGCCGGGATACCCAGCCGTGCTCGACGCCCTGACCGCCCCCGTCGCGGTCCATCATTTTCCCGACCTGTTCGGCGGCCCTGCCACCGTGCTGCAAGCCACTGCCGCCTCGCTCGACCTGCTTGCCCTGGACGCCCCACATTTGTATGCACGGCCCGGCAATCCCTATCTCGGTCCGGACGGCCGGGAATGGTTCGACAACGGCGTCCGCTTCGCCGGCC
>JAQGHW010000477.1 GCA_028291505.1 Rhodopila sp.
CAGCAACGGTGCGCTGCGTCGCGGTGCCCGAGGGGACGACGTCACACAACTCGGCCCTCCTTTGCAATCCGAACCAATTCCCGGCGCACATCGCCCGAGTCCTTCACCGGCGCGGACCAGGCGAACCGGATCACGCGTTCCCCGAGCGCCAGATCGAACCCGTCGACATCGGCGGTTACCATTTGCCAATTCCCCTCGGAACCCGCGATCGCGGCCAGGGCGTCCGCATGGTCCCGGTTGCAGTGTGTCAGTATCCCGGGTTCGGCGGCCAAGAAAGCCGCGACGGAATCCGCGTCGGGTGCCAGGTCGGCGGGCTTCAGGCGGAACGCACGGGCGAATCCGCCCACCAGAAGCCCGGCCGTCGGCTTGATCCGCCAGGTTGCGAAATCGCCGAAGTCCGCATAGAGCGACGCATAGGGATGCACTGCCAAATACCGAGCTTTGAAGCCCGGATTGTCCACCACCTCGGCCAGGCCGGTCACCGTTACTCGCGGTGTCGTCTGGGGATTTTCCGATGCGGCGGCTCCGGTCACCATGACCGAGCACCTGGGGTCCGTCATCAAATGTCGGGTATGTTCCGCCAGTTGCGACAGCAACAGCAGCAATGACCCATCGGGCATGCAGGCCGGTGTGACAAGCGATGCGTATGGCTGGCCACCGGTACTTGTCGCCAGACACCCGCTGCGCGCGGCGCGGAGCAAGCACCGGGCTTGCCAAGCGGGGGCCTGCCATGCCGGAGGCGGTCCTCCAGGCGTAGGCGCAGGCGGCGGCGGGACGGGGCGTTCATCACCAGATGTAGATGCCATATTTCGTTCACCCCCCGTCCGCAATCCGCCACAATCGTCTGTCAGTATGATAGCCTGTCACTATGATAGAATGGCGAACGGACCCTCAAGGAACTCATGATGAAGCAGACCATCGCCCTGGTTGACGACGACCGCAACATCCTCACCAGCGTCTCCATGACCCTGGAGCAGGAAGGCTTCACCGTCCGCACGTACACCGACGGTGAAAGCGCCCTGCAGGGGCTTACCGCCCGACCGGTCGACCTGGCGGTGCTCGACATCAAGATGCCGCGCATGGATGGGATGGAACTGCTGCAGCGCCTCAGGCAGCGCAGCACCATGCCGATCATCTTCCTGACATCGAAGGATGAGGAAGTCGACGAACTGATGGGCCTGCGGCTCGGCGCTGACGACTATATCACCAAGCCGTTCAGCCAGCGGCTGCTGCTGGAGCGAATCCGCGCGTTGCTGCGCAGGAATGAGGCGGGGAAGGCCGAGGGTTCCGGCACCGCGCCGGGCGGCGTGATGACCCGCGGCGATCTGGTACTGGACGAAACCAAGCACCAGTGCACCTGGAAGAGCCACGACATCCAGCTTACCGTGACGGAATTCCTGCTGGTGAAGGCACTCGCCGCTCGGCCGGGGATGGTGAAAAGCCGCGATCAACTGATCGACGCGGCATATGGCGAGAATATCTACGTCGACGACCGCACCATCGACAGCCACGTCAAGCGCATCCGGAAAAAGTTCCGCATCGGGACGGAGGAGTTCAACCACATCGAGACGCTGTACGGCATCGGTTATCGTTACAAGGAGCATTGATTGCCCGACGGCAGCCTCCTTTCCGGGCTGACGCGCGCGACCGTTGCCACCAAACGGTACCGCCAGCGTTGGGTGTCGCCGCTGCTGCGGCGCATCCTGATGGTCAACGCGTTGCCGTTGGCGTTGCTGGTGGTGGCGCTGCTGTATCTCGATCAATACCAGAACGGATTGCTGGAGGCGCAGGTCGCGGCGCTACGTGAACAGGCCCGGGTCTTTGCCGGGGCGCTGGGCGAAAGCGCGGTCCGCACCACCGATCCGGACAATCCCAAGCTGGTGCCGGAAGTCGCTGCGTCGCTGCTGCGCCGCTTGACCGAACCCACGCCCGATGCCCAGGCCAGGCTGTACGCACCCGATGGCACCATTCTGGCGAATTCCCGCATGCGGGAAGGGCCGGGCGGTGTCATCACCTCGGAACCGCTGCCGCCGCCGCTGGATCATGGTCCGATTCTGGCGACGATCGGATGGATTTACGACAGCGTGCTGGCGATTCTGCCGCATGAAGCGCCGATAACCGTGGTCGATACCACGCCGTCGGCCGGCGGGCCCGACTGGCAGCCGGACGTGAAGGAGGAACTGCGGCTCAACAGCGCCGGCAACAGCACCGAAACCGCGCCGTATATCCGCCGCACCCGCGACAACCGGCTGCTGGTTACCGTTGCCGTGCCGGTGGAGCGGGACAAGCACACCGTCGGCATCATCTCGCTGACGCGGGAGGCGCGGGAGGTGGACGAAAGCTTGTTCACCGTGCGGATGTCGATCCTGGCGCTGTTCGGCCTGGCGTTGCTGCTGACCGTACTGCTGTCGTGGTATCTGTCGCTGACCATTGCCCGCCCGATCCTGCAACTGGCAGAAGCGGCGGCAGATATGCGCGAAGGCCGCGGCCGGTCCGGCAGCGTGCCGCCGTCGTTACTGCGCCGGCGGGATGAGGTCGGCGCGCTGGCCTCGGCCTTGTCCGATTCCTCGGCCGCGCTGTGGGAACGGATGGATGCGACCGAACGCTTCGCCGCGGATGTCGCGCACGAGATCAAGAACCCGCTGTCTTCGATCCGCAGCGCGATCGAAACCCTGCGCCGGATCGAGGATCCCAATCGCCAGCGGCAGCTGCTGACGATCATTGCGCAGGATGTGGTGCGGCTGGACCGGCTGATCAGCGATGTTTCAGATGCATCGCGGCTGGATGCGGAATTG
>JAQGHW010000492.1 GCA_028291505.1 Rhodopila sp.
ATTTCGTCGAGGTAGGTCTCGACCTCGGCCACGGTCAGGTAGGCCAGCCGGTCGTTGCGCGGGGACGACTCGATGTAGCAGTTGCGGCAGGTCAGGTTGCACAGCGTGCCGGTGTTGAACCACAGCGTTTCCAGCGCTCGGAGGGCGACCGTCGCCCGCGTTTCCCCCTTGGCCGTGACGGCGGGGTCGCGGAACTTTGTCGGGTCCAGCCTGTTGGTGATCTGATCCACGTCGGCACTCCTTCGTCTGGCCAGCCGATGATGGCGCAGTTTCAGGCAATGCGCACGGTCGCGGTTGTCACGCGGGTTGGCAGCGCCGTTGTTCATTCGCCGGCGAGATCGATTACCTCATGTGTGGCGGTGGTCGGATCGACGCCTGGCATTCCGTCGGACTGGAAACCGCCGCCCATGACGTGCAGATTGTTGCCGATAAAGGCAGCTGCGAAGCCATGCCGAGCGACCTGCATGTGCGGCAGGGTGGACCAGGCGCCGGTTGCCGGGTTGAATACTTCGACGGCCCAGAACGTCATCTTGCGCTCGAAGTCCTGAAACTCCCCACCGGCGACGTAGAGCAGGCCGTTGTGGCTGTCGCCGGTCACATCGCCTCGGGTGGTGGGGGCGCGGCTCGCGTAGGCCCAGTGGTCGGTGGCGGGGTCGTATACTTCGACCAAATCGATGACGTCCGACTTTGCTACGAACACGGTGCCGATGGGCCCGTCGATCGCGTAGATTTTGCCGTTCGCCGCACCGGCAAAGAAATGATTTCGCGCGGTTGGCATGGCGGTGCGTGATCGCCATTGGTTGGTTGCGGGGTCGTATTCCTCGACTGTGCCGACAACGAGTTGGTCGGCGGAGCCCACCGGGATGGGCGCACCCCGATCGTCGGGATTGTTCGACCGTGCGCCGCCGATGACGTAGATTTTGCCGCCGACTTCCACGGCCGTTCCGGCCCCGCGCGGCGTAGGCATCGGCGCTAGTTCCGTCCAACTGTCTTTGGCCGGGTCGTATTCCCAGGATCGGTTGATAGGTTGCCAGGCCAGTATGGAAGGTGGGCGAACGAAGCCGCCGAACACGTAGATCTTGTCGTTCGCTGTGGCGACCATGATGTGGTGCGCCGGGACCGGCATCGGCTTCCGGTCGCTCCATGTATTTGTAGCGGGGTCATAGACCCAGTTGTATCCGACGGGTGCGACCACGCCGGGCCGGTTGTCGAGGCCTGACAGGACGTAGATCTTGCCGGCCACGGTTGCCGCCTCGATCTCGCCGATCGCCTTTGGCAGTGGCGCCGCCATCTTCCATTGTTGTGGGGGTTGGGGTGGTTGGGCTCGGGGTGGTTGGGCTGGGGCGGCGGACGCGACGGCGAATACGGTGCCGAGTCCCAGCAAGGCACGACTCAGCCATAGATTTTTCATTCCCCATCTCCCCCAAACGTTTGTTTTCTTACGTTATAGGTCCGATCGCGGGGAACGACCAGGGCGCGGGCCACCGCGGGATCGCGTCATCCGGTGCTTTTGGGTCAGGGGTTTGGCTGGGGGACCTGGATTCGAACCAAGGATGCCCGGGTCAGAGCCGGGAGTTTTACCGCTAAACTATCCCCCAGGGGAAGCGCGGGCCGGCGCAATAACACGCCCGCCCGCACCCCGCAACGTGGTCTTATGCGAGGCTGCTCAGTTCGCGTCGCAGCGGGGCTGCGCGGGGGCTGTCGATCGGCCCGAACAGCACGTCTCGGGACGTCACACGCCGGCCGTAGAATTCCGAATCCATGTTCGGTTCGGATTTTATGATCGACCCATCCACAGTCAGGCCGCCATACAGGCCGGTCGACGACGACCACACCACCACATCCGGAGGCGACGCCCCGCCGATCGCGCCTTCGACGCCGGAGCCCAGCGTGACCACGGAAATCCCGGCCTGCGCGCCGATCTTGAAGTTATCGTGCAAGATGCCGTCCAGACCTTTTTGGGTCATGATGAGCATAACCATCTCGGACTGTTCGAGGCCAGCCTGCAGGCCGAAGGAAGCCGCGCCGATGGCATAGAATGCCGGAGCACTCCAGCCGCCGTGCCTTCGCACCATCAACACGCCATTGCCACCTTCGCCACCGACGAAGAAGCCGCCCTTGATTAATTTGGGCACGATAAACGCCGCCTTGGCCTGACGCAGCAGCTGGGTAGCATTGCCGAACGCCTTATCGTGGCGAAGGTCATTCAATACCTTGCGGGCACCGTCGATGATGACCTGTTCGCTCGATTGCGCCCGGGCCATCGGCGCGGCGACCATGGTGGTAGCCAAAAGCGCCGCACCGCCCAAAAATCTCGCTCGTGTAAGCATTCTGTTTTCCTCTCTTGCCATGACGAAACAATGCAGCAATGGCGGAGTAGATATTTCATTCCGAGAGGCAGACGGTAGGACTCCGGTTATGACGACTGCGTGATGGCCGAATGTCACCAAATCGTTACGACGTGCCGGAAACCATATCGGCTACGATCCAATAGCGGCTTGCAGCTCGGCCGGTGACAGGTCCCAGGCCGTCAATGCTTCCGCCACCGATATCGATCCAGGCGGTCTCGGCGTTGCCAGTTTCGTGGCGGTGAACCGCGGCGCCGGCGCCGGCTGGGTATAACCGCCAACGTTGATGAATGCCTCGCGGGCCTGGTTGTGCGGGTGCGCATGCGCTTCCGCCATCGACAGCACAGGCGCGAAGCAGGCGTCCGAACCCTCCAGGATGCGGCACCAATCGTCACGGGTGCGGGTGAGGAAGCGCTCGGTCAGCAGTTCTTTCCATTGCGCCCACCCGGTTCTGTCGCGCTGCGCCGGCATGGCGGCCGGGTCGATTTCCAGCAGGCGCAGCAGTTCGGCGTGGAATTTCGCCTCGATCGGGGCGAGGGAGATGAACTGCCCGTCGGCGCATTCATAGACCTCATAATAGTACGCGCCGGAATCGAGCTGATTTTCCCCGCGTGGCGCGGTCATCCGGCCGCCGGCCTGCATGGCGTAGATCGGGGTCATCAGCGACAGCGCACCATCGACCATCGCCGCGTCCACCACCTGTCCCGCACCGGTCGTGCGGGCCGACAGGATCGCCGCCAGCAATCCCGTCACGAGATACAGCGCGCCGCCACCGTAATCGCCCACGAGGTTCAGCGGTGGGGTCGGCTTCTGCCCCGCCCGCCCGATGGCGTGCAGAGCGCCGGTGAGCGCGATGTAATTCAGGTCGTGACCCGCGGCTTGCGACAGGGGACCCTGCTGTCCCCAGCCGGTCACCCGTCCGTAGGCCAGCTTCGGGTTGCGGCTGAGGCAGACATCGGGGCCGAGGCCGAGACGCTCCATGACGCCGGGGCGGAAGCCCTCGATCAGCGCGTCGGAGCCTTCGATCAGCCGCAGCGCCAAGGCGATCGCCGCGGGCTGCTTCAGGTCAAGGTTCAGCACGGCACGGCTGCGACGGGTGAATTCGTGCTCCTCGGCCATGGGAACGCCCAGATCGGTGGGCGTGGGACGATCGATGCGCAGGACCGTCGCACCCATGTCCGCCAACAGCATCGCGGCCATTGGGGCCGGCCCGATGCCGGTGAATTCGATGATCTTTATGCCGGCCAACGGTCCCATGATCGGTTCCCCTTGTGATTTTTTTGGGCCGCCGATTTGGAGGCCTGGTTTGTTCAGATGTGCCTCGCCCGGGATTACCCGGCGACCGGCGACTACGGTGCCGGGCACCAAAGTCGTGGATCACCGGGCCAGGCCCGGTGATGACACGTCAAAAGCGATTCCTACGCCCGCTGAACCAGCTCGATCTTGTAGCCGTCCGGGTCTTCGACGAAGGCGATGATCGTGGTGCCGAACTTCACCGGGCCAGGCTCCCGCGTCACCTTGGCGCCGAAGGACCGCAGGGTTTCGGTTGTCTTGGCGACGTTCGGAACGCCGATGGCGAGATGACCGAATGCGCTGCCCATGTCATATTTTTCGGTGCCGTAGTTGTAGGTCAGTTCGATCAGCGTGTTGTCTTCCTCTTCGCCGTAGCCGATGAAGGCCAGGGTGTATTTGCCATCGGGCACGTCGCGGCGACGAATTTCCTTCATGCCGAAACCCTTGGTGTAGAAATCGACGCTGCGTTGCAGGTCGCCGACGCGCAGCATGGTGTGCAAGAACTGGCTCATTGGAAGTCCCCCTTCAGGATAAGGTCTCGGGATCGAGGCCCAGCATAAACAGCCCCGCCGCGTTGGCCGCGGCCAGGCAGGCCTCACGCTCTGCCAGAATGGTGGCTTGGGCCTCGAACGCAAGCCCCCTGAGCCCCGCCGCCGCGGCATGGCGGACGGTGTCGGGGCCGATTGTCGGTAGATCGGCGCGCTTGTCCTGGTTGGGTTTCGCCAATTTCACCAAAACGCCACCGATGCCGTCGCGCCGCAATGTGCCGGCACGGGCGATCATCGCGTCGGTCCCCTCGATCGCCTCGACCGCGAGCACCAGGCCCTGCTGCACGACGCACCCCTGTCCGACATCGGCGGAACCCAGCACCCGAACGACCTGTATGCCACGGTCGATATCCGTCATCGCCTGGGCATCGGGTGTGGCCTTGGTGAGCACGCCGCTCGGCGCCACGGCCTCACGCATGATCTCGTGGGCGCCGATCACGGAAAATCCTTCCTCGGTCAGCACCCGTATGACCGCCGCGAGCAATCCGTCATCGCCGGCGAAGGCGGCGCGACCGACGCGGGCGAGCAGTTTGGCGCCTTCCGCGTCGGGGCGCAGGTCGAGCAGCGAGGGCCGGCGCACCGGGCCGATCATCACCAGATCCTGACAGCCATTCTGGCGCAGGGCGGCTATGATGCGCGCCGCCGCACCGAGCCGCCGGATTTCGTGCGGCCAGGGGGCGAGGATGGCTGGGTCCGCGAAACCGTCCAGCCCGACGATGAAGACCGCCCTGCCGGCGGCCCGAGCGGCTGCCGCGACCTTGACCGGAAGTAGCCCGCCGCCGGCGATGATGCCGAGCCGGCGTGGCATTTCTGCCTGATTTTTCATTGCATGTTCCGTCGAATCCACTCTTTTCTTGCAACCCGCGCCGGCTTTTCTGCATATGACGCGAAAGGCATTTATCTCACGCTCGTGTGAGACAACCTACAGAGATAACACCAGCCATGTTTGATGACGAATTGCCCGAGGCGGCTCGGCATGCAACAGCCGCCAGCGTACTGCAATGCCTGACCATGCTGGCCGAGGAGGCGGTGAACCTCAATTTACCCCGCACGCTGCTTGCCCTGCGCAAAGCGATCCGCGCCTGCCAGGCGGAGCAGGCCCGGCCGATGGCGGCGCCGCGTGCGCGAAGGCATCTGGTGTTGCATTAGCGGCGGTTCCGCAAGGAAATTTCTTGCCATTGCGCATTGCTGCGGGTGCGAAGGTTGCGTCGCGGCGCGGAGCGCCATAATTTTGTCCTGAACCACCGGGCCGGCATGACGATACAGGTCTGTCGGACGGTGGCGTGCCTGCCGCACCTCAAATAAGGACACCGCGCATGAGCGCCCCAGCCAAACGGTCTGTCACGATAACCTTGGATGGTTCGAACAAGTCGACCAGCCTGCCGCTGCTGTCGGGCAGCGTTGGGCCGGACGTGTTCGACATCCGCAAACTGTATGGCGATCTGGGCGTATTCACCTACGATCCCGGCTACGGTGCCACCGCGTCGTGCGACAGCAAGATCACCTATATCGACGGCGATGAGGGCATTCTGCTGTATCGCGGCTACCCGATCGAGCAGCTGGCCGAGAAGTCCAATTTCCTGGAGGTTTGCTATCTTCTGCTGAACGGCGAATTGCCGACCGCGCCCGAGGCGCAGGAATTCCACGACGGTGTCATGCTGCACACGATGCTGCACGAGCAGCTTCGGGTCTTTTACAACGGCTTCCGCCGGGACGCGCATCCGATGGCGGTGATGTGCGGTGTGGTTGGTGCGCTATCGGCGTTCTACCACGACAGCCTGGACATTCATGACGCCGAAAGCCGCCGTATCAGTGCGTTCCGGCTGATCGCCAAGGTGCCTACGATCGCCGCATGGGCGCATAAGTATGCGATCGGGCAACCGTTCATGTATCCGCGGAACGACCTGTCGTATGCGGAAAACTTCCTCTACATGTTTCATGCTGTTCCGGCCGAGGACTACAAGATCAATCCCGTGCTGTCCAAGGCGATGGACCTGATCATGATCCTGCACGCGGATCATGAGCAGAATGCGTCCACCAGCACGGTTCGCCTGGCGGGCTCGACTGGCGCCAATCCGTTTGCCTGTATCGCCGCCGGGATCGCCAGCCTGTGGGGCCCCGCGCATGGGGGGGCCAACGAAGCGGTGCTCAAGATGCTGGCCGAGATCGGTCACACCAAGAACATCAAGCAGTTCCTGGCGGATGTGAAGGACAAGGACAACCATTCCAAGCTGATGGGTTTCGGCCATCGCGTGTACAAAAATTATGATCCGCGGGCGAAAATCATCCAAAAGGCATGTCACGACGTGTTGGAGGAGTTGGGGATCAAAGGGGATCCACTGCTGGACCTGGCGATGGAACTTGAAAAGATCGCGCTGAGCGATCCGTATTTTATCGACCGCAAGCTGTATCCGAACGTCGATTTCTACTCGGGGATCATTCTGAAGGCGATGGGCTTCCCGACCAGCATGTTCACCGCGCTGTTCGCGGTGTCACGCACGGTTGGTTGGGTCAGCCAGTGGAAAGAGATGATGGAGGACCCGCTGCAGCGCATTGGCCGTCCGCGGCAGATCTACACCGGTGCTCCCCAGCGCGATTACGTGCCGGCCGCGCTGCGCGGCTGACGCCCATTCGGTTCCAGGCGGAGCCGGAGTTATGCACGGTTTGCCGGCGGTCGTAAGGGCCGCCGGTTTTTTTATTATTATCGGCCCAGAACCGCCATTATTGAATTTCGGCTAGTGAAATTCTATTCCAACTCGACCCGGCAGATACCAGTTGGACTACGTCCTTTGAGTCGCTTAAGAGACAAATCTGATAGACCACTGATTCGATGTATAAGTCCTGCCGTTATTCGCATAATTGCGGATTCGAACAATCCCGCTCAGCACTGAACAGACAGCTGTATGCTGAGTCGTCTGTGTCAAGATAAACGCCAGTATTTGGATAGGTTGTATTACTCACGGTTTCGTGATGTTGGTGTTTTCAAGGGAATCCCGATCCGTTAATACACGCATAGGTTGTAATTCGAGTCAGGAAGACATTTATGCGGGCCAAGGTTTCGTTAGATCTTCTTGTCAAAAGCCGACTCAAAAGATGGGGTCAGCGGCCACCAGGCATGAAGCCTCGCCGCGGCAAGGAATCGTGGCTGCGCGGGCGACCATCCGAGGACGAAGCCCGGATCAGCAGTCCGTTTCTGAAAATCCCCGGGAGTACGCGGTTGCGCACGCTGCCCGACGGGCTGTGGCTGAACTTTGGCGGGACGTTCGCCGAACCGTTCGTTGACATCCTGGCGATCGAGGCTTGCAGCACGATCCAGAACCTGCTCGATAAACGGTCCCGTTTCGCACCCAGCACCCACTCGATGATGTGCCTGTGCCCGACGGCATGGTTGCTGGCGCCAATCACCTCGACCGATCCGACGCCGCGCTGGAAGACGACGGGGGTCATCCCATGCGAGCCATTCAACGATGTGGCGATACCAGTTCGCGAAATGCGCGTTCTCTACGGGTTGAAGAGCGACCACTACAAGGGGTTCGCCCGGCACCAGCTTCCGCATGCCCACGAGTTCTTCGTGCCGATGGAAACCCTTGCGGAAGAGAACAGCGAGGACAACCCCGCGCTTCGGGAGTTGATCGCTCGATCCTCGATGTCGGCGAACTTCTTCAGTCCCTGACGGGCGCGGTCAGATCGGTGTCGAAATATGGTCGGCGCGACGGGTTCGCGCCATCGAGGTCCTGGCGTCCTGGCGGTTGACTGTCCGCCACGCCCGGGATTGCCAACTACGTGCCAGTTCCGACTTGGTGGGTTCTGTCAAGGGAATTCCAGATGCGATTGCCCTGGGCTGGGTCAGGAGCCTTAAAATAGCAGCCCCTTTTTCAGCAGCCCGTGGACGCCTTTTTCGCCGTTCACGGTCTGGGTGACGTGGAAGTCGACCGCGAGCGAGCAGAACTGGTACGCCTCCTGTCGCGACAGGTTGGTGCGGCTGGTGATGAAGGCGATCATCTGCCGCAAGGCGGTCTTCATCGCGACATCCAGATCCTCGTGCATCCCCATGGAGATGAAGTGGCTGGCGGATTCCCCCCGCGGGTAGCTCAGCAGCGGGTTCCGCGATCCACCGCCCTTGTGCAGCGTCAGGGTGAAGGTGCCGGTCAGGCAGATTTCCAACGCGTTGATGCAGACCTCGCCGTCGCCCTGGACGCCATGGCCGTCGCCGGCGGAGAACAGTGCGCCGGGTGCCCAGACCGGCAGAAACAGCGTGGATCCCTCGCCGAGTTCCTTGTTGTCCAGGTTGCCGCCGTGTTCGCGCGGCTGGACGGTGGAGATCGCGCCATAGGCCGGGGGCGGGGCAACGCCCATCACACCGAAGAAGGGTGACAGGTTCAATTCGGTCCCCCACGGAAGGCGACAGGTTTTGCGATCGCGGTCGACCGGGATGTGCGACAGGAATTTTTCGGGGAAGTCCTCGGGGATGGTTCCGGCCAGCGGACGGAAGCCGCAATAACCCCAATCGTTACCGAGTTCGATCTTGTCGATGTGGACTTCGAGCATATCGCCGGGTTCGGCGCCCGCGACGGCGACGGGACCGGTGATGAGGTGGCCTGGCGCCCGGGGGATATTGGCGGCATGGATAGCGGCCAGCGCCGGTGGGATGGTCAGGCCGGCGCTGGGCGCAGGCATCACCTCCGGGCCGCCGGAGACGCACTCAAGCACGACGGTATCGCCCGAGGCGACCGTGATCAGAGGCGGAAAGTTGGCATCGAAGACGCCCCAGCGCACAGTTTCCGGTGTCGATGCGATACGATGCGTGGCCATTCAGCGGTCCTTTTGGCGTGAGCGATGACGAGCGGATGCCACCACATCGGAAAGGGTGGCACAACCGGTGAAATGGCGTTCCCACTCGGTCCTGGGCCGGCGCCCCCGGATACGCCGAACCATGACGAGAGCATGCTGACTGGAAACAGTCAGCATGCTCTCGTCCATTGTTTTCACGAGCAACTTTATCAGCCGGACTGTTCGAGTCAGGCTGATGTTGCTCTAGCAGGAGAAAGGCTGCCTCCTTTCCCGTCTTGTTCGGACGCCAATGCGGTGGCCGCGGAACCGGCTGTATGAGGTTTGGATGGGTACGGCCAGGCTGCCGAGGCCGCGGGTTCAGGATCTCTTGCGAGCGGCCGACGTTGACCCTGCCTTCAGCTCCGCGCCGATCGCGGCGACGAGCCCTGGATTGGCACGCCTGATCTGACTGGCACGCAATGTCGCGCCGAGATGCGACGATGGATGCATTTCCCAAGCCTCAAGGAACAGCAGATCAGCTTCGATCGCGGAATCGTTGATTCCTTGCAACGCCTGGCGAACAGCAAATGTGAATGGCTGCCTCTGCTCAGGATGGACGGTCAACATCGAACGTTTCCTAATTGGGTCTTCGCGCCGCCCGGTCGTGATCTTTCCAGCATTGGCTTGGAAAGATCAAGCACGGGCCGCGCGGCACCCAGTTAGGAACAGTCGGCGTGATTCACCAGCGCCTCGGCATGACAAGCGGGTGAATTAAATATTGGGAAGTTATCAGTACCGGTAAAGATCGTGCTTGAACGGCCCTTGCTCGGCGATCCCGAGATATTCCGCCTGTTTGGTTGACAGCTTCGTGAGCTTCGCGCCGACCTTCGCCAGATGCAGTGCGGCGACTTTCTCATCGAGGTGCTTCGGCAAGGTGTACACGGTGCGCTCGTATTTGCCGGCCGGTGCACCGAACAACTCGATCTGGGCGAGCACCTGGTTACTGAAGCTGGCGCTCATGACGAAGCTTGGGTGGCCGGTGGCGTTGCCCAGGTTCACGAGGCGACCTTCGGACAGCACGATCAGGCGCTTGCCGTCGGGGAAGATGATTTCATCGACTTGTGGTTTGACGTTTTCCCACTTGTAGTTGCGCAGCGATTCGATCTGAATTTCCGAATCTAAGTGGCAGATGTTGCAGACGATCGCCAGATGCTACATCGCGCGCATGTGATCGAGCGTGATCACATCGATGTTGCCCGTTGCAGTGACGAAAATGTCGCCCAGCGACGCCGCCTCGTCCATCGTAACTACCTGGTAACCTTCCATCGCGGCCTGCAACGCGCAGATCGGATCGACCTCGGTGACCATCACACGGCAGCCGGCATTGCGCAGCGACGCGGCGGAGCCTTTGCCGACATCGCCGAAGCCGTTCACCACGGCGACCTTGCCGGCCATCATCACGTCGGTGCCGCGGCGGATGCCGTCCACCAGCGATTCGCGGCAGCCGTAGAGGTTGTCGAATTTCGACTTGGTGACGCTGTCGTTGACGTTGATCGCCGGGGTGAGCAGCGTGCCGGCCTTCGCCATATCCCAGAGGCGATGCACACCCGTGGTGGTTTCCTCGGAGATGCCGCGCACGTCGGCCAGCATTTCCGGATACTTCTGGTGCATCAGCACGGTCAGGTCGCCGCCGTCATCGAGGATCATGTTGGGCGTCCAGCCATTCGGCCCGCGGACCGTCTGCTCGATGCACCACCAGAACTCCTCCTCGTTCATGCCCTTCCAGGCAAAGACCGGGATGCCGGCGGCGGCAACGCCCGCGGCGGCGTGATCCTGGGTCGAGAAGATGTTGCACGAGGCCCAGCGGACTTCGGCACCGAGCTTGACCAGCGTCTCGATCAGAACGGCGGTCTGGATGGTCATGTGCAGCGAGCCGGTGATGCGCACGCCGGCCAGCGGCCTAGAG
>JAQGHW010000509.1 GCA_028291505.1 Rhodopila sp.
TGCTGATCCTCACCGAGGTCGTTACGGAGCAAGCGACTCGTCAGCCATATGCATGGCGTGTTGTGCATACAGCTGCCGGCTGGCGGCTGTGCGATGTGATCGTCAACAATGTTAGCATAGCCGCTATCATGCGCTCTCAATTTGACTCCTTGCTACAAGATGATCAGTCCGACATTCGCCCCCTTCTTCGGCTACTTCATGAAAGGTCTCTGGAATGATCCTCACCAGACGATCCGACTTCGGTTGCAGGATGACCTGCCGCGCCCGTTTCATCAACCTTGAGGAGCACTATTATCAAGGAGCGGTCGCGAAACCCGAGCACACAGAAGATTCCATTCGAGCGATTGCTGCTGGAGCACTGCGAGAAGATCGTGGCCGGCGGCAGTTATGAAGGGCTTACCGTGCAGATCGAACTGAAATGCGAGGGCACCTGCCCAGTCACGCACGAAAAGGCTGTACTGCGAGTGACTGACGAGTTGCTGTCCAACTCGATAGAGCACGGATTCTATAGTCGGCAAACGGGACGTGTTTTCGTGCATGTCAGCAGTCGCGCCACCAATTGCGTCCAGGTATCCGTGAGCGACGATGGGTGGGGATTTGACGACGGTCCGATCATCCCCGGCAACGGCTTTTATTTGCTCCAGCAGATTGGCGACCTTCGCCTTGGAGCGGCGGCCGGCCCCTTCGTGGCCAAGACCGCGATTACTGTCGTGATACCGCTCCGGGCGGTTCCGTCAGCGCTGCTTGGCCGGCCCCTGGTGCGCCCCGACATACTCGCGGCGGTGCGTGGACGGTTCCCACAGAGGCGTGGAGGAGGCGTTGGCTGATGCTTACCGAAGTGGGGCGGTTCTACGGCCTGACATACCACTTAGGTGCGTATGCCGAGCACCACCGGGCGGCGGGCGACGTCGAGCCGCATCTCGACCCATTCGACGAATTTGGCGGACGGATAACTGATCAGGAAATAGATTGCGGCAACCATGGTGAAGATTTCGAAGTGCTTATATGTGGCTGACGCCAGCAACTGGCCGCTGAACATCAGGTCACGCATGGTGATCACCGACACCAGCGCCGAGTCCTTAAAGATCGACACGAAGAAGTTGCCGATGGACGGAATGATGATGCGGATCGCCTGCGGCAATATGATACGGCGTAGCATCAGTCTGCGGGACATCCCAACCGAGGCGCCGGCTTCCCACTGCCCTTTCGGGATTGCTTGAATGCCGGAGCGGAACACTTCCGCCATATAGGCGGTGTAGTTCAAGGTGAGCCCTAGCACCCCTGAAACGAATGGCGAGAGGACAATGCCGACATAGGGCAGTACATAATAGATGAAGAACAGCTGCAGCAGCAGCGGCGTCCCGCGAATGAACTGGATATACACCGCCGCCGGCACCCGCAGCGGCCAAAGCCGGGACATGCGGGCGATGCCAGTTGCCAGCCCGCACGCCAGAGCGAGACAGAACGCCAGCAGCGAGACCGTGATCGTCAGCACTGCGCCCTGCAAGAGTGACGGTAGAAATTGGATCATGTCGTCGAGTGAAAACAATCTGATCTCCTGTCCCAGCGCGAACACGACGTTGCTGCGACATCCTTGGCCACGAATACTCTGTCGCTTGTTGGCGGAGCCTGGCTTCCGACTTGAGGAGCAGGCGGACCCGTCCACTCAGGCGCGCGCCTTCAGGCGAAGCATCCGTTTTCGGTGGCCCCCATGCCGACATTCTCTGCCGCTCGCGGCAACTCTAAGAAGCAAGCGCTAATTATTGTAGCCCGTCAGTCCCCACTTCGAGAGGATCTTCTTCATTTCGCCGTTGTACTGCATCCACTGCACCGCTGAGGAGAAAGCGGTGGTCCATTGGATGTCGCCCTGACGGAACGCATAGCTGCTGTATCCGGCGGGATTCTTGTAGGTGCGGGGTTCGTAGTCTTCGACGATCTCGATCTTCCATTCCGGATGGTCTTTCATCTGCGCAGCGACAACCGGCTGATCGTAGAGTGCGGCGTCGGTGCGGCCGATGCTAAGTTCGGGGATGATCTGCGCCCAGTCCTTATAGCCCTGGAAGTTCACGCCGGGAATTGCCTGGATCCACTCGGCGTAGTTGGTCCCGAGCAGCGAACCGACGGTATGGCCTTTCAGATCGGCCAGCGAATGCAGCTTGTTGGGATTACCCTTTGGCACGACGAGTGCCTCGGCATAGTAGTAGGTTGGAAAGCAGAAATTTACGACTTTGGAACGATTCTTGGTGTAGTGGATCGAATCGCCGACGATGTCGAACCGTCCGTCCAGCAAGCCCGGAATCAGGCCGTCGAATGTTACGGTCTGCACGTCAACCTTGGGGATCTTCAGCATTTTCACGATATATTTTATGATGTCGGCATCCAGTCCGGTCCACTCGCCAGTTTTCGGATCAAGGAACGAATAGGGCCAGTCGTTCGAGGTGCTGACGACCAGGCCTTTCTGCTGAATCCTGCTCAGGGAATCGTCGTCCGAGTTTATCTTGATCAACGAGAAATCGGCGAAGCTGGAATCGACCGGCGGTGGCGCGACCGAGGTTGCGCGGGCCGGACCTCCCGTTGCCGCCAGCAGGGCCGCCGCACCGCCGACAGCGCCCGATCGTATCAAGTGACGTCGTCTGACCTGTTGGTCGACGCCGGACGCGGCAGTCATTAAAGTTGGCTGTTCACTCATGGTGTCCCCCTGTTGTCGCCTGGCCGCTGTTGTCAATGGGCTCGGGCGGAAGCGATCCGTCCAGGTTGCCGTTCCTGTTCAGGATCGAATGCAGAAACTGTTGCGTCCGCGGGCTGCGTGGCGCGGTGAACACGATATGCGGCGGCCCCTGCTCAACGATCGCCCCCTGATCCATGAATATGACCCGGTCCGCGACATCCCTTGCAAAATCCATTTCGTGCGTAACCACGACCATCGTCATGCCTTCGCTGGCCAACTGGCGCATGACCCGCAGTACATCTCCAACCAGCTCTGGATCCAACGCCGACGTGGCCTCATCGAACAGCATCACCTTCGGGTTCATTGCCAAGGCCCGCGCGATCGCCACGCGCTGCTGCTGCCCACCGCTCAGCTGATGCGGGTAGGCGCCGGCCTTCCCCGCAAGACCGACCTTGCGTAGCACCGCCATTCCCCGTTCGTCTGCCTGACCTGCTGGTTCGTTCAGGACGTGCACCGGAGCCTCGGTCACGTTGCCAAGCACGGTCAGGTGCGGGAACAGGTTGAAGGACTGGAAGACCATACCGATCTGCGCGCGGATGGCTTCGATCCGCTTGTCGGAGTCGGTGACCGCCCGCCCAGCCCGGATGTAACGATAGACCGGTCGGCCTTCGAAATGGATTGATCCGCTGTCGATGCTCTCCAAATGGTTGATGCAGCGGAGCAATGTTGATTTGCCGGCACCGGACGGGCCGATGATGCAGACGACCTCGCCTTTCTGCACTGTCAGCGACACGTCGGTGAGCACTTCCAGGCGTCCGAAGGACTTCCAGATCCGGTCGAGCCGGATAATTGGCTCCGCTTCGTTGCCAAGTACCGCGGGGGCTTCGACCGCAAAAACCATCCAGGTATCCTCTGACCGGTGGAATCGTCTCGCTGATCCTGTCGCGACCTCAGCAAACCGTACAGCCAAATGCTTAGCAAGTCCTGTACCAGAGCAAGAAGGGGACGCGGCGGAGCGCACCGAGGAGCTGTGCAATAAATTTCGCACAGTTTTCGTGCAGGCTTTGCCGTTGCGCCGTTTACCGGGGCAGTTGTGTCGGGCGCCACGAGGGAATGGTGAGGTGGTTCGGTTGGGATAGGACGCAGTCCCCGGTTCTGATCCGGATCCCATCATGCCGTTCAAGGCCAACACCGCGGGTCGCCCGCATATCCCGAAGCGGAAGCGCAAGGTGACCAACTGGTTTCGTCAGCGCTCGCGCCACTGGCCCTGTTCGGTTGCACCCGGTGTGGGTACAGGGCGCCGGCGCGGGAGGCCGGATAGATGGGATGCATTAAGTGCGGCTCAGCAGCCGTTTCAGAACGGAGCGACTGCACCGCTCGGGGCTAGCACCTATTCCTCAGTCGTAACGTCCTCTGTTGCCGCACCCATCGGCAAGTCTCCGCGGACGACCGCAGATTCCACTTCCTTCGCTACACAGCAGCGGCTTTGAGCCTGCTGGAAGCCGCCTTAGTCAAGCATCGGGATCTTGCGCTCAGGTCGATTCGAGCTGTTTGCCGATCGGCAGGCTTCGGATGCGCTTGCCGGTCGCCGCGAAGATCGCATTGCAGAGTGCCGG
>JAQGHW010000522.1 GCA_028291505.1 Rhodopila sp.
GCGATCGCCCTGTTCCCCGCCATCGCCAATGCCATCGCCGACGCGGTGGGGGTTACCGCGCTGCAGGGGCCCGCGTCCGCGTTCCATGTCTGGCGGGCGATGCGGACCGGTTGACGGCGCGGCCGTGGATCACACCTTGGGCACACCGCGAATCAGGATCTACCCGAATTCGCGTGTATCTCTGTTGGAGTAATTGACAACGGCCGGGTACGTTGGTATAAACTCCAACATGAATGCTGAATTGCTGTTCCGCAAGCGTGAAGTTCTAGCGGAAACAGCGTTTGTCGAGTTGGTCGTCTGGCGCGTACTTGAGCCTGTGCGTGGTAGCGGCCATGCCTACAAGTACAGCTTGGCGCTCGTATCGGAAGGGGTCTGCGTGCTGCGGTATGATAACGAAACTGGCAAGGGCGACCACAAGCACGTCGCCGATCGCGAAGTAGCCTATCGGTTCATCGATCTGGTCACGCTGCAAACCGACTTTTGGAATGACGTAGAGGCGTGGAGGGCAGGAGAATGAGGACGGTAACGCTGGGCGTGTCTTCGATCGAGGATACGAAACGACAGATGTTTGCCGCGTTTTCCGGTGAGCAACAGGGCGAATTTATTTCGTTCGCCTCGATCGAGTTGCTGTGGAAGGTTCTGACCGCCAAGCGGTGGGACATCCTGCGTGCCATGACGGGACAGGGTGGACTCTCGATCCGTGAGGTGGCACGCCGAGTCGGCCGTGATGTCAAAGCCGTGCATGGGGATGTCACGGCGCTTATCAACGCTGGCGTGCTCGATCGTGCAGGCGACGGCGTCATCTTCCCCTACGATGCGGTGCATGTCGATTTCACCTTGATCCAAGCGGCCAGGCTCGAGACGATCTAAGCGATCGGGTCGATCTTCAGTCTCCATTTGGGTTGATCCCCGCCAGGGTCAAAACCAGCTCTGGCTAGGCGACGGAGCAGAAGCGGCTATCCTTGCCGCGAGAGGGCGAGGAATCGGATGCGGGCAGACAAGCGGCGCGACCTTGATGTGGCACCCAAGGCCGCGATCTGGCCGTTACTGATCGTCGGGCTCGGGACGCTGGTGGTGCCGCTCGATTCGGCGGTGAACATCGATTTTCCTGCGATCGTGGTCCATTTCGGGCTGCCGATCCCGATGATCCAGTGGATCGTGATTAGCTACGTGCTGACCCAGACCAGCCTGATGCTGAGCTTTGGGCGGATCGGCGACATGCTGGGCTACCGGCGGGTTTTCCTGTGCGGAACCGCGATCAGCACGCTGGCCTTTATCGCCTGTGCCCTGTCGCCGACCTATGCGGCGTTGCTGGTCGCGCGCGTCGCGCAGGGGATTGGCGCCGGCCTGATCCTGTCGTGCGGGCCAGCGCTGGCCACCAGCCTGTTTCCCGAGGCCATGCGCACCCAGGTGCTTGCCCGCTACATGATGATGTTCGCCGTCGGCAGCGCGCTTGGGCCGTCGGTTTTCGGATCGCTGGTCGAACGTTTCGGCTGGAGCGCGGTTTTTGGATTTCGAGCGCCGATTGCCGCGGCGGCGTTTTTGCTGGCGTGGCGGCTGCCTCGACCGGTCCGTGGTGAGCGGGAACCGTTTGACGCGGCCGGCGGGTTGTTGCTGGCCCTGGCGTTGAGCTTCATGCTGCTGGCGCTGAACCGCCTGCGCCCGCCGGGGCCGGAAACGGCGGTGTTCGCCGGGCTGGCTGTCGCCGGGTTCGTGCTGTTCTATCGGCAGGAACGCCGCGCGCCGAAACCGATCATCGATTTCAGCACATTTCGAAATGCCGATTTCACGGTGATCAACGTCAGCAACGCGCTGATCAATCTGTCCGCGTTCTCGATCATGCTGCTGGCGCCGTTCTATCTGAGCCGCATTCCGGGCCTGTCGCTGCCTGCCGCCGGGCTGGTGCTGGCCGCCTCACCGGTTGGCACGATCCTGGCTGCTCCGATGGCGGGCCGGCTGGCCAGGGGACACAAGCCGCGCCTGATCGCGCTGGTCGGGTCCGCACTCAGTGGCGCCGGACTGTTCGGCATTTCGCTATCTGATGCGACGTCGGGGATTCCGATCCTGGTGCTGTCGATGGTGATCCAGGGGGTCGGGATCGGGCTGTTCCAGGTGGCTTATTTCGATATTGTCACCGCCGCCATTCCTGCCCGCAACCGAGGGGTGGCCGGGGCGCTCGGTATGGCGACGCGAAGCATCGGCACGGTGACCGGGGCGACCGTCCTGATGCTGATCTTCCAGGGCCTGCAGGCCAGTGGTCCGAACGGATTCATGCAAGGTTTCCAGATCACTTTCCGGATTGCCGCCGCGATCCCCGCCGCTGTCATCCTGTTCGATCTGCGGCGCGGCCGGTGGTGATACTACTCCGCCAGTTCCGCGACTTCGTTTGCGGTGTCAGGCGATCGGCGGCGGGAGAATGTGTCGATCAATACCGGCAGGATGATCAGGATCAGCACGGGCGCCAACATGATTCCGCCCACCACCACCAGGGCCAGCGGCTTCTGCACCTGCGATCCGATTCCGTTCGACACCGCGGCGGGCAGCAGTCCGACACAGGCGACGACACAGGTCATCAGCACCGGGCGCATCTGCACGTGGCAGGTGCGCAGGATCGCGTGGGTGCGGTCCAGGCAGGGCGATCTTGCCGTCGGTCTCCGCTGCCGGCTGGAACACCTGGTCCTGTACGGTCTGGATCTTCAGCGTGGCCCATTGGCGGTCGGTCGGCTTGAATCCGGCGCCGGCGGATTGGGGTGTTGCTTCGGCGGTCGCGGGCGCCGGTTCGGATCGACCGAGCAGACGCTGGACGACCGCTCCGCCGGCGAAGAGGAGCACCAGGAGGATCAGGAAGGCGCCGACCAGCACGAACTGGATGGGGCGTGGCAAGTGCGGCCCGACCCGCGACGGCGAACCGGGGCGCGCCGCGTCCTGCTGTGCGCGGGTGGGCGGATCGTGCTCCATGGCCTCACCTCGTGGTTGGAGCCGGGCGGTTGGAGCCGGACGGCGGGACCAACGAGCGGCCTTCTATCTCATGTCCGGATTCCTGTCGCTTGATTTACGGGTAACGCCTGGGACATGGTCGTCCGGGTCGACCGGTGCAGAAATGTTACTCTTCCGGATTTTCCGTTGCTTTCATGTTCCGATTGCGCGAGCGCCATGCTGGGTTTGGATCTGCATGCCGTCGCGCACCGGGGTCATGCAGGTCTGCACATTGTTTCGGCCGTCCACCACGGCGAGGCAGTCGAAGCAGGCGCCCATCATGCAGAATGGTCCGCGCGGGGCGCCGGATACCGGTGTGGTGCGGGTTGTGGCGATGCCGGCGGCGAGCAGCGCCACCGCGACGCTGTCGCCCGCCCGGGCGGGGATCGGCCGCGAGTCGAACCAGATGGTCAGGTCGGACGTGCCGGTCCGCAGCAGCATCAGTCGGGCGAACCTTTGGGAAGCTTCTTCTCGGTGATCGCGGCATACAGCGCGACGCCGTACGGGATGGTTTCATCGTTGAAATCGTAAAGGTGGTTGTGCAGGGCGGCACTTTCGCCGTTGCCCAGGTTGATGTGGGCGCCGGGCACCTGTTCCATCATGAAGCTGAAGTCTTCGGAGCCCATGCCGGGCGGGCCGTCGCGGCGGACGTTGGCCTCACCGACAAGTTCGGACGCGGCGTCGCCGTAGGCGATGGCTTCGGCCTCATTGTTGACCATGGGGGCGAAGATGACGCGGAAATCGACGGTTGCTTCGGCGCCGAAACCGGCGGCAATGCTGACGGCGAGGCGTTTCATGTTCTGCTCGATGGTCGCCATCACCTCGGACTTCATGGTGCGGACGGTGCCGGCCATGACGGCGGATTGCGGGATCACGTTGTAGGCGTCGCCGGACTGGATGCGGGTGATGCTGAGCACCGCGGTATCCTGGGCGGAAATGTTACGGGATATGATCGACTGGAGTGCGGTGCCCAGATGGCAGGCGACGAGGACGGGGTCGACGCTCTGGTGCGGATGGGCGCCGTGCGCGCCCTTGCCGGTGATGGTGATGTCGAAGAAGGCGCCGCCGGCCGCGCGGGAGCCCGGGCCAGTGATGAACTTGCCGACCGGCAGGCCGGGCCGGTTGTGCATGCCGTAGACGGCGTTGCAGGGGAACCGCTGGAACAGGCCGTCCTTCAGCATCTCCAGCGCGCCACCGACGCCTTCCTCGGCCGGCTGGAAGATAAAGTTGACGGTGCCGTTGAAGTTGCGGGTCTCGGCCAGGTATTTGGCGGCACCGAGCAGCATGGTGGTGTGGCCGTCATGGCCGCAGGCGTGCATTCGGCCCGGGTTCTGGCTGGCGTGCGGCAGTCCGGTTGCCTCCAGGATCGGCAGCGCGTCCATGTCGGCGCGCAGGCCCACAGCGGCCTGGCCGTTGCCGCTGCGCAGCACGCCGACGACCCCGGTCTTGCCGACGCCGCGATGCACCTCGATGCCCCATTCTTCCAGCTTCTGCGCGACCAGGTCCGCGGTGCGGTATTCCTCCAGCCCCAACTCCGGATGGGCGTGGATATCGCGGCGGATGGCGGTGAGTTCGGCCTGGTAGAGGCGAGCACGGTCGAGCGCGGACTGGGTCATCAGCGGTTCCTGGGGCTGTTGGTGGGCGGGACCTTAGCACGGGGCGTGGGGGATGCCAGATCGGTGAGGCGCGTGGCGTTGCGGCCTATGGCGCATGGGTCCCGGCTTCAATCCGCGCCGGCGTTTTCCTGGCGATCTGCGACGTGACCGTGCCGGCGTCTGCGAAGTCGTGGGTGGCCGGGGCGGCCCCCCATACGCATCAGGATCAGCGGCG
>JAQGHW010000523.1 GCA_028291505.1 Rhodopila sp.
TGATCATGCCGGCCACCGTGGGCGTGGCGCTTATCAAGGTCATCGAACTTCGTCTGGTTGCACCACGGGCCGAAGAGATATTCTTCCGAGACCGGTTGGGGACCGCAATGCGTCGGTCTGGACACGGCGCCGACGGCGTTCCGCATCCGCGGGCTTACTGCCCGATGCATGCCTCGGACGGTACGCGGTGCCGGGCTGTTCCTCCGCCACTTCCCGTTGCTCTGTCCCTTGCACGGCAGCGTGGCGACAGCGTGCGGCAACCTTGATGTTGCCCATCGCGAACAGCGGCCCGGTCGTCGCGGAGGTTTGGGTCGTCGCGGAGGTTCGGCTGGTACCGTGGCCGCCGGGCGCAACTTGACCGTGGCCTCAGCTGGACGCCGCCAGGGGCCGCCGGTTGGTGCGCCGTCGCCTAGAGCAACATCAGCCTGACTGGAACAGTCCGGCTGATAAAGTTGCTCGTGAAAACAAAGGTCTAGAGATGATCACGCCGAGCGGCCAGCGTTTCGTTGGCGTTAGCCAAGCTGACAAAACGCGAGGGGAACGTTCAAAGCGTGTGAATCATGCGATCAAACAATACAGTTTCCGCAATTCCCGCTTCAACAACTTGCCCGCCGTGTTGCGCGGCAAGGTGTCGACGAACACCACCTTCTTCGGAAGCTTGTAGGGTGCCAGATGCTGCCGAGCCAACCCCTGCAACGTTGCTTCGTCCACGGCGTGACCCGCTCGTAGGACCACGAATGCAGTCACTGCTTCGATCCACTTTTCGTCCGGCAGACCGACGACGGCGACTTCGGACACCGCCGGATGGGTGAACAGAACCTCCTCCACTTCCCGGCTTGCCACCAGCACGCCGCCGGTATTGATGACGTCGCGGATGCGATCGACGATGTACAGAGACCCCTCGTCGTCGAAATAGCCAACGTCGCCGGAATGAAACCAGCCGCCGGCGAACGCTTCGGCGGTTTCCGCTGGCTTGTCCCAATAACCAATCAGCAGATGCGGGGAGCGGTGCACGATCTCACCATGGGTTCCGGGCGGCACGTCGTTCATGTCGGGATCGACGACTCGGGTCTCCACGTTCAGGCAGGGGCGCCCGCAGGAGGCAGGACGCGCATCGTGTTCCTCGGGCCGCAGCACGGTGGCGAGCGGTGCGATCTCGGTCTGGCCATAACAATTGTAGGGACGCGCGCGGGGCAGTCGTTCGCGCAGTTCATGCAGCACCGGCACCGGCATGATGGAGGCGCCATAATAGACTTTCTCCAATGACGACAGATCGCGCGTAGCGAAATCCGGGTGCCGCAGCAGGCTGATCCACACGGTGGGCGGGGCGAAGAACGACGTGATGCGATGCTGCTCGATCAAACGCAGCACGACATCCGGAACGGGTGCCTCGATCAGGATCGTGCTGGCGCCGACAAGGAGTTGCGGCATGGTGAAGGCGTGGGTCTGCGCCGTGTGATACAGCGGCAGTGCGGCCAGGGCCCGGTCAGCCTCGACGTAATCCATGTTGTGGATGACCGAGTAGTATTGCGACAGCATCGCCTTGTGCGTCATCATCGCACCCTTGGGCGCGGCTGTCGTGCCGGACGTATAGACGATCTGCGCCAGGGTATCGTCTTCCAGGTCTGGATCCAGGCCGGTCGGCGCACCCGGGTCCAGCGCAACGGCGATAAAGTCGCTCAGCGGCCGGGATGCGACATCAATCCCGGACAGATTTGCTTCCAGTCCAGTCCCGGTCAAGACGAGCCGAGATCCTGACTGGCGCACGATGTAGGACAGTTCCTCCCCGGTCAGCGCGTAGTTCACCGGCACATGCACGAAGCCGCCGCGCACGCAGGCCAGCCAAGCAATGAAATACGCATCGGAATTCCGGCCGTAGGCAGCGATCCGGTCACCTGCATTGATGCCCAGATCGGCGAAATGCCAAGCCACCCGATCCGCCGCACGATCGAGCCCGTTGAACGACCAGTCACGCTGCTCGAACACCAGAGCCGACCGGTCCCGAAACAACCGCGCCGTCCGGCGGAGCGCGTCCCCGACCGTGTTGCGGCGGATCAGGTCCATGTCACGCCACCGCTTCGGCTTCGATCTCCACCACAAAGCCGGGGTCCGCCAGACCCGCGACGAACAGCAGGGTAGAGGCCGGTGCATGCTCCCCGAACATTGCACTACGGGCCTGGCGGAAGGTCGCCAGCAGGCCCCGATCAGTGAGGAAAACGGTGGTCTTGACAATGTTTTCCACGGTCATGCCGTTCTCCATCAGGACCGCTCGGAGGTTGGCTAACGCCTGAGCGATCTGGCCCTCGGGACTGCTGGACACACTGCCGTCCAGGGCGACGCCGACCTGACCGGAGATGATCAGACGGCGGTAATCGCCAGTGATCTGGATGGCGTGGGTATAGCCCGTCGGCGCCCGTACCGCGGGCGGGTTGCTGCGGGTTACTTCGGCGGCCATGTTTTGTCTCCCTGTTCTATTGTCCGAGATGGGCTCGGACTTCGTCCCTGATGAACAGCATATCGGCCCGATTGGCAACCGGGTTGCCGGCGCGATGGCCCCAGATGCTGGGGATCGGACGCAATAAGGCGGTTGCCAGGAACGCCAACTCCGCCTCGTTGTCGGCAGTGCGGAAATACAGGTCGGTGGCGCCGGGCATCAACAGCACTCGCGCCTGGATCGCTCGCAGCGCGGCGTGCAGGTCGCCATCGTACAACGCGTTGGCACTGATGTCGGCGGCGTCCCAGGTGCGAAGCTGGGCGTAGAGGTTGGCTGCGGGGCGGGCGCCGAAGCGGTCCTCCCAGTCGGTCTTCAGGAATGTATCCAGGTCGGGCGCGCCCAGGTTCGGCGTCGGTCCCGCGGCGAGGTGCAAGCCCGCCCGGTAGAAGTCCTGACTGAGGCCCCAGCCGGCATAAATCCGCCCGAACGCACGTTTCGCGGCGCGCGGTTCGGCGGAGAAGCGGCCGTTGCCAATGTGCTGCGGAGCGGCCTCCAGCGTTGCCATCAGCGATCGCAGGAACACCTGATTATGCACAGCGGTGCGCGCGACGCCGCAATTGACGACAATCCGGTCCACCGCGGCGGGGAACAGCGCCGCCCAGTGGTAGGCCTGCAGCGCACCCATCGACCAGCCGTAGACGCAGGCGACCTTGTCGATGCCGAACAGTTCCGTCAGCGCTCGCCGTTGGGTCTGGACGTTGTCGTGGACGGTCACCAGCGTGGGATAGTCCTGCGTGTCCGCCGGTGACGACGAGAGGCCGTTGCCGAACATGTCGGGGATGACGATAAACCAGCGCGTCGGGTCCAGGATCTTGTCAGGGCCGATCAACCACTCCAGATCCGGGTGCTGTGCGCCGTAGCTGGTGGGGTAGACGATGACGTTGTCCCGCTGGGGTGACAGCGTTCCGTGGGTTTTCCACGACAACTTCGCCGACGGCAGGCGGGAGCCGGATTGGAGGGTGATGTCTCCAGCGTCGTATATACCTTGCTGCGTTGGCCAGGTCATGAAGCCTCCATCGATGGTTCAACCGCATTATGGGGCAGCTGGGCGGCGTCGAGCAAAGGCGAGCGCCGAAGCGGCCAGCAAAGGCGAGCGCCGAAGCCGCCAGCAAAGGCGAGCGCCGAAGCGGCCAGCCAATCAGCAGGCCATGGGCTGGGGCGATTTTTTCCCTTGCGTTCATGCTACAACCTGGCGTAGAAACCCGTCGAACAAACAAAGAACATGGATGCCATGAGCAACCCTACCAGTTCGATCCGCTCCCCCGAGCGCTTGCGTGCCCACGCGATTGCAGCCCTTGTGCCCTTCTTTGTGGATGGTGCGACCAACGACCAGGAAGCGGCCGGCCTCGCAGCCGAGGGACTGCTGGGCGACTATAACGCCGCAACGCCCAAGGAACTTCAGCTTTCCACGCAGATCATCGCGCTCGGTTGGGCGGCGATGGCTTGCCTGCGAGCCGCGGTGGCGGCGAAGAACCTGTCGCTCGACGACGTGCTGCAGTTGCAGGACCATGCCATCGCGCTCGACCGTTCCTCGCAGAAGGCGACCAAGGCGTTGGAGGCCCGGCGCAAAGAAAGGGTAAAGACTCCCAAGGCTGTGACCTTGGAGAACACCAAGTGGGACGAGGGCGTCTTCCAGTTGACGATCAATCAGGCGTTCGAAAAGCTCACCGACGCGAACGCCAAGCTAGCGGCTTACATGGCGACCTTGGCTCCGCCGGTCGTGCAGAAGCCGAAGCTATCCATTGTATTTGCCGAACCGATGACGCCTTCCGTGCTGGCCTGGCGGGCGCGGAACTAGAGCATGATCGCGCTGGGCGGCCAGCGTTTCGTTGGCGTCAGCCAAGCTGACGAAAC